>DATMXP010000001.1 GCA_035561515.1 Terriglobales bacterium
TTTGTTTTCATAGTCCGTCTTGCAAGTCGTTTGTTTTCTAACTGGGGAGGGGGGTGGGGGTACCCCTGCAGTGCAATTCGGGCAGATACAACAGCTTGTGGTTTCGGGTGGGGTAGGCGGAGCACCAAACACACTTCGCCACCAAATACCAACGACAACTAAGAACTAGCGGATCACTTTCCTGCCACCGCACGAAGTGGTTTGGCTGCCTCCTTTTCCGCGAAGACCGATGAGTAGACCACGCCCGCGAGAGCTGCGCCGACGATCGGAGCAAGCCAGAACATCCACAGTTGGGCCAGTGCCCACCCACCCACGAAAACGGCCGGTCCGGTGCTGCGCGCCGGGTTAACCGACAGGTTAGTCACGGGGATTCCAATCAAATGGATCAGCGTGAGTGCCAGTCCGATCGGAATACCGGCGAAACCCTGGGGCGCGCGGCGGTCCGTGGCGCCAAGGATCACCAGCAGGAAGAAGAAGGTCAGCACGACTTCGGCGGTGATACATGCTGGAAGCGAGTATCCGCCCGGCGAATGAGCACCGTAGCCGTTGGACGCGAATCCAGCCGCGGTGGAGAAGCCCTCTTTTCCGGAAGCGATGATGTAAAGCACCCCGGCACCCACGATACCCCCGGCGACCTGCGCAACAATGTAAGGCAAGAGTTCCGAAGAGGGAAAGCGCTTGCCCACGAAGAGACCGACGGAAACGGCGGGATTGAGATGGCATCCGGAGATGTGCCCGATCGCGAAAGCCATGGTTAGAACAGTGAGCCCGAAGGCGAGTGCGACGCCAGCGAAGCCGATGCCGAGTTGAGGAAAGCCGGCGGCGAGGACAGCTGCCCCACAACCACCAAAGACCAGCCAGAAAGTACCGAAGAATTCAGCGAAAGCACGCTTCGAAAGCGGCATGATGAGCCTCCCGAAATGAAAGTACGAGTGAGGGCCCGTCTGACGCGCCGGATTATAGACCGGGCAAGGGAAGTGTCAAGCGTCGAGAATGGTGGTTGGATTTCTCGGGGGGCGGCGGGAGACTTACCGCTATCGTTAGCAATTCTGATTTACAACTTCTTTATACTTCGCCGCAAAACACCGCGTGTTTATGTTGATGCACGTCGTCGCGCCAAGTTGCCGTTGGGTACTCCAGAATTCTGAAGGCTCACGAACTCATACGTCCCGAATTCTGTATGTCATCGATGATGACAACGGCTAATTCGCTTTAGAATGAACACCCGACAAATGGCTAAGAACGTGCACCGCTCTTTGTGGGGTCGCGAACGTTCGTTTCGCGCTGGGGACAAAGTAGCTCGCAGTTGTTGACCATCCACTCACCGTCTTCCTCCTCCTGAAAACCTTCAGCAGGCAAAAGCCAGGCCTTCATCGTCAGCAGTTCTCTTCGGAGCACTCTCTCGATGGAACTACTCACCGGGCCGCCGCTCTTCGTCTGCAGGGTGTGGGACTGCTGCGGACGACGGCAGCTCACTTCGAACCAGACATCTGGTGGAGGAACTCATGAAAGCTAGATTTACACTCGCCGTCGCGTTGGCGTTCGGCGTAGTGTTCTTCCTCGTATCACAACCAGCACAGGGCCAAAGCCTTACACAAGGAGAGATCCGAGGCGCCGTCACCGATCCAAGCGGCGCGGTCGTCACCGGAGCAACGGTGACCCTGCAAAGCAACACCGGGCAAACGTTCACCCGGACCAGCAATGCGACAGGACTGTACAATTTCCCGCTGCTCGCGCCTGGAACGTACACCCTTACAGTGTCGGCGCCCAACTATAAGAAGACATCGCGCACTGTCGCAGTCAGCGTAGGCCAATCGTCAACCATCAATGTCCAGCTTCCCGTGGAAACTGCTACCCAGGAAGTGACGGTGACGGCCGAGAGCGGAGTCATCCAGACCGTGACTCCTTCACTGACCACCACAATGTCGAATGAGCAGATCCAGTTGGTTCCCAACGGCGGCGGAGATCTGAGCTACATCGCGCAGACGGCCCCTGGTTCCGTGATGAACAGTCAGGGCGGATACGGCAACTTCTCCAGCAACGGCCTTCCGGCGAACTCGAATAACTTCACCGTGAATAGCATGCCGGAGAACGATCCCTTCCTGAACCTGAACAACTCCGGAGCCACCAACATCCTGCTCGGCCAGAATGATGTGGACGAGGCGTCCGTGGTGACCAACGGCTACTCGGGTGCGTACTCGATGGCCGGAGCGAACGTGAACTACGTCAGCAAGCAGGGCACGAATACGTTCCACGGAAATGCAAGCTGGCGCTGGAACGGTCGCAAGGTAAACGCCAACAGCTACTTCAACAAGCAGAATGATCCGCCAACTCAACGCGGCTTCGTCAACGACAACATGTGGGCGGCATCGTTCGGCGGTCCGATCCGGAAGGACAAGACCTTCTTCTTCGCGAACACCGAAGGGCTGTATGTGATTGTGCCCGTGTCGAGGAATGTCAACGTTCCTACTCAGCAATTCCAGCAGGCGACGTTGGCGAACCTGGCCGGGACAAATCCGTCGGAGGTGCCGCTATACCAGAGCATGTTCAATATCTATAACAATGCTCCAGGTTCGAGTTCCGCTCGCAACATCCTGTCGCACGGTGGGTGCGCCGATTTCAACGGCACTGCCGGGTTCGGAGACGGTGGCACACCTTGCGCATTGCGTTACAACTCCACGGTAGCCGGCAAGACGCACGAGTGGCTCGTCACCGGCCGGGTTGATCACAACTTCACGGATTCCGACAAGGCATTCGTCCACTTCCGTATGGATCGCGGCGTCCAAGCCACCTACACAGATCCGTTGAATCCCATCTTCAACCTGGAGAGCTTTCAGCCGCAGTACGAAGGACAACTCCAGGAAGTACACTCGTTCGGAACCAACACGGTGAATTCGTTCAGCCTGAACGGATCGTATTATCGCGCGATCTTCCAGCAGGCGGATCCCAAAGCAACCCTGGCATTCCAGCCAGTAGAAGTTGCCTTTTCCTCAGGTGCGCTGTTCCCGATTGGCCGGAACTACTCGGCTCCAAGCGGTACACCGCAGGGCCGAAACGTTACGCAGTACGGCTTTGTGGATGACTTGAGCCACACGATGGGAAATCACACGTTCAAGTTAGGCGCAAATTTCTCGCGTTACGACGTGACGACTTACGGACCGGGCATCGGTTCGTTGCCGCTCGTCTCCGGCGAGGGTTTGACCGACTTCTTCAACGGTTTGGCAACAAACTTCACGCAGGCTTATCCAACTCGTTTAACGCAGCCGGTTACCCTGTACAACCTCGGCTTCTACGGCGAGGACGTTTGGCATGCGGCGTCACGCTTGAGCCTTACGTTCGCGCTGCGGTTCGACCGCAACTCGAACCCGGCATGCAACACCGATTGCTTCAACCGGTTTACTTCGCCGTTCACGTCTGTTGATCACAGCGTAGCGACGCCTTACAACCAGACAATCCTTTCGAACCAGCACCTTGCGTTGCCGGATTCGTATCATCCGTGGACGATTGAGCCGAGGTTCGGCTTCAACTTCAGTCCGTTTGGGGTTGACCGGGGATTGGTAATCAGCGGCGGATTCGGCATCTTCAACAGCACGTTGCCCGCTGGATTCGTGGACAGCCTCATCAATAACCTGCCGGGCGATCCATCGTTCACAGTAGGCGGACTGCCGTTCGGTCCGACGACGCCGGGTAACGGCCAGTCGGCGACCGCGGCAGCAGCGGCGGCGTTGCGGACAGGATTTGCCGACGGATCGAACTTTAATGACCTCAACAACGCCGTAATGGCAGCGACGGGCGGTCTGACGGGCTTCTCGAGTCCCAACTTCTTCAACGTGGGGAGTGACATCCATACGCCTCGTTTCCAGGAATGGGATTTGCAGGTCCAGAAGCAATTGGGAGCCAAGATGTCTTTGAGCCTGAAGTATGTAGGCAATCACGGCATTTGGCAGCAGATCAACAACACCGGCCAGAACGCCTACTGCGGGCTTACGAACCCGGTGACGATGCCGGCGGATTCGACGACGTGTTTGAGTCCGGCGAGCGATCCCACGTCAGGAGCATTGCCGTTCTCGTCGTTCTCGGGACTGCCGACTTCGCCGATGGATGCAAGATTCCTGAACGTGACCGAAATCTCGTCGGGTTATAACTCGAATTACAACGGCTTTACCGCTTCGTTCATGCGGCGGATTTCAGCGTTGCAGTTCCAGTTCAACTACACGTGGAGTCACGCGCTGGACTTCGTTTCCAACGGAGGTCAGGGCATTACGCCTTACAACTTCGACACGAACACGAGTATTACGGCTCCGCAGAACCCGTTCAACGTTCGGCAGAACATGTACGGAAATGCGGACTACGATATTCGCCACTACTTCAGCGCAAACTACGTTTACACGACTCCACGAAATGCGTTCAACGGAAATTTCCTGGGACACCTGCTGGGAGATTGGACAATCGCGGGAACGCTGTTTGCGAGGACGGGTATGCCGTTCACGGTCATCGACACCAGCATTGGAGGTGCGCTGACCAGTTTCGGTTACGACCCGTCGGGCGTGGTTTTTGCCGATCAGACCGGTGCTAGCGGCAGCATGCAGTGCGGTTCGCAGTACGCGAACGCCTGGAACGGCCAGTGTCCGGCGTTGAAGAACAACTTCGCGGAGAGCACAACCGGTTTCGGAAACCAGCGGCGTAACCAGGTTTACGGGCCGCATTTCTTCGATACCGATTTGACCCTGACGAAGGGCATCCCGATTCCAAAATGGGAGCACGCTCGCCTGCAACTCGGCGTAACCGCTTATAACCTGTTCAACCATCCGAACTTCGACCAGCCAGTGGCTGACGTGACCGATCCCAGTTTCGGCACGAGCGTGGTCACGGTGAACGCTCCGACTTCGATTTACGGATCGTTCCTTGGCGCGGATGCTTCGCCGAGGTTGATACAGACCCAGTTGAAACTTACGTTCTGACGCACCAGGGCAGAACGATTGGGCAGGCTGAGGGGGCCTGCCCTTTTTTATTCTTTGAGAGAGGCGATCAATCGCCTAGCAACTGAGTTCAGCAGATGACCGGCTTGATATCGACAACGGGCGTCCCGTCCACCGCTTCCAAGCCTGAAAGGCGGATGCGACCGCCATCGACTTCAAGGACGGTCGCGGGGTGAATGCCAATCGGATTCGGCCGATCTGGAGAGCGCGTGGCAAAGACGCCGGTCAGTGGCCCCGTCCCTCGCGGATGTACTTTCATCGTTTCGCGTCTGCCGAGGTGAAGCCACGTCAGCAGCAGGACTTCCGCGCCCGCTTCCACTCCCTCGAGTCCCGGATGAAATTCCGGCAGGATCTCGATCCAGGCTTCCGGCGCGCCTTCGGACCCTTGTCGCGGAGCATTTTTCCGATCGGCCAGCGCCGACCTCACGACTCCGATGGGCTTCAGCAAAAATGTGCTCTCAGTCATTTATCTATTTTGCCGTACAATTTACCGATTCTTATGGATAAGAGTGGAAACACTGCTGGAACCCTGCCATCATCCCGCCGCCCGGGACGTCATGAGTACCTGATGGGAATTGCGATCGCGGTGCGGAAGCGTGCCGATTGTCGTGGACAGAAAGTCGGTGCGGCCATCGTTGTGGATGATCGAATCGTCTCGACCGGATACAACGGCACGCCGACGAAGATGGTGAACTGCTCCGATGGCGGATGTATCCGCTGCTTGAACCGCGACAAGCAGTACCAGTCGGGCACCGGATACGACCTTTGCATCTGCGTGCATGCGGAACAGAATGCGATCATTTCCGCCGCACGCTTTGGGATCAGTATCCAAGGTTCCACTATCTACACCACCACGCAACCATGCTTCGGCTGTCTGAAGGAGATGCTGCAGGCACGGGTGAAGAGTATCTACTACATCCATCCGTGGACTTCGCCGCGCGACGACGACCAGGAGCGGCAGTACCGAATTCTCATGGGCCAGTTTCCGGAAGGTGTTCACCAGCTTGAGATGGAGGATCCTGAGGCTGACTGGGCTCTTCCGCCTAAATCGGCTTCCGTGGTTGTGGACCAACACGGGATGGAATCGTAGATCGAAAGAAAGCTTTTGCATGCTTGTTAGAAAGCTGCTCTGTGCTCTTGTGCTGACGCTGTCTTTGTCGGCCTGCGCCGCGGGTCAACTGCTGAAAGTTATTCCGGGCACGGACGGTTCCGGGCGTGCCACGCAACAATGGCGCGAGATGATGGCGCGCCGATTGCCGGAAGGGAAGTTCCGGGAAATCGAGCCGCTCGTCAAACCGTACAACGCTCAGGAGCAAAAGTGGCTTGAGCTGATCGAGTCGAAAGCGGCCAATTGGGAAACGGAAATCCCGAGGCTAGCCGCGCCGTTTCGGCCAGTCGCCGCGCCGGAAGCCCAAATCGTGGTAGGGAATCGGGGTGCAGACGACGCATTTACTCACGATCCGCACACGATCGGGTTCGACGTCGAACGGCTGAACGCCTTGTACGGCAACGCGCAATCGCCTGAGAACGTTGCGCGGATAGATCGCTTCTTCCGGCACGAGTACACTCACCTGCTCCAGAAGGCGTGGTTTGCGAAACATCCCAGTCCCCTAAATACGCCGCTGCGGCTCGCACTCACTGAAATGTGGACGGAAGGAATGGGAAACTTTTATTCATTGTCTGAGACCTGGCGTTCTCAGAATGGGAGACCTGCTCCGAAAACCGTGGAGACGCTTCGAGTGCTCGAACCCAGGATGCTGGCTCGACTCTCGGCCGTTAGCTGCGCGTCATCGGAACAAGCGCAACGGCTGACCCGCGATCTTTCTAACGGGCACTTCGACGAAAAATGGGGAGCACTTCCAGTCGCACTCTGGTTGGAGCGGGAGTCGACGAACCCGGAGACATTGCGGAATTACGTGCTTGCGGGACCGGACGGTTTCTGGGACCTTGCGAGACGGAACCTGTCACCTGAACTGAAGTTAATTCTGCAGGAGATCCGAGCCGTCGATGACAAATGCAAAGAATAAGGCCGGAATCGTCCGGCCTTGACTCATTGCGCTTTGGCCTTCGCGTCCGGTGTAGCGGTAGTGGGGTCGATAGTCTTCGGAATTTCCGTGATTTTGTTAGCCGGAAAACCGCTAATCTCGGCGTGCTTGCGAATGATGGATTCGTCCTTCGCGTAGTAAACACAGAAGGTTTTATCGGCAGCGACGAACGAATAGGCCCACTGAATGTCCGGGCCGAGTTGGCGCAGGGCTTCGTTCGACTTTTGTGCGGCTTCGCGGTACTGCTCGCGTTCCAGACTCCCTACTTTTGGAATTTCCCGTTCGATCATGAAACGGCGCATGACATCTCCTTTGCCGGCGGCTGGCCGGCTCCTCACCAAGTCGAAACAGCATAGGATGATTCAGGGGAAAAGGGAAGCCGCGCCAATTTGTAGAGGAGCGAGTTTCGTTATTGCCCGGTGGCGTGCGTCTTCTTCAGTTCGCCGAGGCTATAGACGCCGCTCCGGTCCTGTAGTTGGCGGGCTTTCAGGCGAATCTCGAGGTTCTCGTAAAGGGATTCGTTCGTGCAAACCTCGTAGTAAAGGCGGTCGGTCCAGTTGGTGATCTTAAAGTCCGCCCCGACGCGGGCGACTTTTGATTCGCGGACGATGATGCGGTGGAAGACCTCGGGAGCGACTGGGACCAGTCCGCTGTAGAGTCTGACTCTCTCTTTACCCCAGTATGTCGGCAATTCGATTTCAAAGAGTTCCAGAGAGATCTCGGTCCCGAGTTTCTGGAAAGCTTCTTCGCTCATGTGGACGCCGCCGACGTTGTAGCGCATCAGGAATTCGTCCGGGTTGCCGCCTGTGTCTTTGTCGTCCACGGTTTGGACGCAGTAGACGTTGAAGGTGCTGTCGGGGATATCGAACGTTTTGCGCGCTCCTTTGTTACACGAGGCGAGGCGGTCGCTCTCGTTGAGCGCCTTGGAGATCATGATGCGGTGTTCGCCGTCCATCAGGTACATCGGAGGAGTGTCCTGATAACAGATACCGATACCGAGTTCCAGCGTCGGCAGACCCGATTTCTCCGACAATTCGTTGTAGGCACGGACGATGGAGATCATCTCGCGTGCCAGCACGCAGGTCTTCGCCACGCCGACACCGCGTTCGCCTTCGTGCTCAAAGAGCGCAAGTATGACGGCATCGCCTTCAATGAAGACCTTGGTGGCCTGGTATTTCGGCAACAGCTTGTTCACGGGATCGTAGAAGTTCAATGAAAAGTACGACGCCGGGTTCAAGCCGCGCTCGAACAACGTGCGGGTAAGGGTAGTGCTGTCGCGGATGTCCGCCTTAAGAATGATGTGGTGGCTGACCTGCTCTTCCGCAGGTTTCACCTCCTCCGGAAGCAGGAACTCGTAAAGAGTGCGATTAATCTCGGAGAGGTTCCGCAACTTGTCGGAGCTGACCACGGAGACCATGTCCATTGCGGACGAAAGCACATCCAGGCGCTTCAGGTCGCGATGATAGCGCATGAAGTCGCGCATGAATCGCCCGGAGATTTTGGCTTTATCGGGAATACGATAGGAAGCCACCCGGCTTAACGCCGTCTGGAACGCGCTTTGGGAAAGCCTGCTCTGTTCGGAAAGCAGTGTTTCCACGCGGGTACGTTCCGTCCGCGAGATCAAGGCGTTCTTGAGTTGCTGCGCGTTGACCTGCGGGGTGTACTCGGACAAAAGCGGTACGGCCTCGTACGCCCCGATGATGTGATCCAAAACGCCTTCGCGGACCAGGAGCTGTCCCCACGAATCCAGCAGGACTTTCTGTGCTTTGCCGGCTCCGGTGGATTCATCCGGCGTGCCGTTGGCGAACAGTTCGTGCGCGTTTTCCGGAGCAGCAAGAATCGCGTCGAACTCATCTGCGCTGGTGCCGAGATTCAGCGACTTGAGATAGCCTCGCGCAATCTCAAGCATGCGGGGATACCGGTCGGGATCGCGCTCAAAGTTGCCGAGCATCACGTAATGCTCGGCGTTGAGGTGATCGTCGCGTCCGTTCTCGGTGAAAAGCAGTGCATTGATGAAGAGGTCGTAACCGGGCAGATCTCCGGTGCCCAGCAGGGAGCGACGCATTCGAAGCAGCGTTTCTTTCTCCACCTCGCGAATGGTGTGGAAGAGTTCTTCTCCAGCCTTGCGAAGAATCGTCTTTTTAGCCATCTGGAAACCCACGCAACGCTCACGCAACTCGACGCCCTTTTGGATGCTCATCTGGCGCGGGCCTTCGTAGGCTTTTACGCGCGTGCGCAGGCGTTCAAGAGTGGAGTTGTACTGGTCAAGCAACTCGGCGCGAAGCAGTTTGATGATGGCAATCCGGCAGAGAAAATCGAGTGAGATGTTGCCTTCGGTCTTGGCGCGAGTGAGCGAGCCGACCTGCAGGTCCGTAAGGCGCCGCTTGAATTCCGTGACGTCGACCGGTGCAGGATTCGATGGTTTCGGGTGCCCCATGCGCAGCGTGGCTTCGGCGGGACGGGCAAGTATGTCTTCAACCTGTCCGGCCTTGGCTACGAGGCGGGCAACGTGCTGTCGCAAGGTTTCAACGAACAGTGGCGAGAGCCAAACGTCATAGCGAACGTTATCCACGCCGGCCACGAGTCCCTGCAGTTCAATACTGGGAATGTACGTGTTGATCTCAAACTGTTGGGCCAGTTCGGCAAGATTCTCGCGTTGGAAGAATGGAAACGCCATGGGCCTTGAAAAGGCACACCCGTACGGGTGAAGGCTACCACGGCTTCAAGGTGGAACCAAACATTACGTTGGTTTACGAAACAGGTAAGCGCCTGGATATGAACACGAACACGCCGGGAACTCACAGTATCAGTTCTGATTATGCTTCTATCACTTTTGAAAGTGAGTTTCATCACACGGGTTTGAAACGTCTCCATAGAAGATAGAATTGGAGGCAAACAGAGGACATGGCATTGGTGAATTCGAAAAAAGGTGTTATTGGCATTTTGACTGGTGGTGGCGACGTGCCGGGACTGAATCCAGCGATCCGGGCGGTCACGATTCGCGCACTGCGTGAGGGATACCAGGTCGTCGGAATCCGGCGTGGCTGGGGTGGTTTGGTGGACATGGTCCGCGACAAGGACGTGGACAATGGAGAGCACTACCAGGTATTGAGCGAAGAGATCGTCAACCGCGCAGGTCGCACCGGCGGCACATTCCTGCATTCATCCCGTACGAATCCGAGCAAAGTAAGCAAGGGAAGTGTTCCCGAGCACCTGAAAGCCACGTACAACGCCGAGAAGAACGATCTCACTCCCGAGGTTCTGAAGAACCTGGAATGGCTCGGCATTGACCACCTCATCCCGATCGGCGGCGACGATACGCTCAGCTACGGCGTGCGCCTCGACCAGGAAGGCGTGAAGGTTGTCGCCATTCCGAAGACGATGGACAACGACGTCCCCGGAACCGACTACTGCATCGGCTTTTCGACCTGCGTGACGCGTACGATCCAGATGGCGAACATACTCCGCACCTCGGCCGGATCGCATGAGCGCTTTCTCGTGTTGGAAGTTTTTGGTCGCTACGCAGGCTTCACGGCGATGCTTCCGACCATGGCGGGATCGGCAAACCGCTGCGTGATTCCCGAACACAAGTTCAACATCGAACGCCTGACGGAATTGCTGATTGAAGATCGCTACAAGAACCCGAGCCGTTACTCGGTGGTGCTGATCTCGGAAGGCGCCATGTTCGAAGGTGGCGAAATGGTCTTCGCAAAACACGAGGAAGACGCATTCGGTCACAAGAAACTGGGCGGGATCGGCGACATGGTAGCCGACCAGCTAACGGCGCTTTCTCCGAAGTTCAACAAGGGCAAGAAGATCGAGTGCATCACCCAGAAACTGGGATACATGGTGCGCGGCGGCGATCCCGACGCTATCGACTCGATTGCTCCCATGGCGTACGGAAACCTGGCGCTCGACCTGATTCTCAACAAGGTCCATGGACGATTAGTGGTGCTGAAGAACGGCCGTTATGACAACACGCCGATCGAGGTGGTGACGGCGTCGAAGAAGATCGTCAATGTGAAAGAGCACTACAACACGGACAGGCTTCGTCCGCACTACAAGAGCTTCGAAATGAAGCCGTTGTTCATTATGACCAGCGAATACGTGTAGACTGCGAGTGTTTTTCCACCGGGCGGCCTTCGGGTCGCCCGTTTCATTTCGGGCATGTGTTATAAGGTCGCTGTGGAGAGTGCTTCGCCGAATCCGCGCAATGAAAAACTGCTGGTCGGCACCCTCGCCTTGCTCGCGCTGGTGTGGCGCTTTCTCTACATCGGGCACGAAAGCCTCTGGATCGACGAGGCTGCAAGCGTAGGTATCGTGCGGCTACCGTGGATCGACTTCTTCAAAGTCCTGTGGCGGCGCGAAGGCAACATGACGCTCTACTACCTGCTCCTGCGTCCATGGGTATTCTTTGGTTCAAGCGAGGCGTGGATCCGTGCAGTGTCGGCCGTGTTCTCTGCGGGAACGGTCCCATTCGTTTACTTGATCGGAAGGGAACTGCGCGACCGGAGGACGGGACTGATCGCTTCATTGTTATTTGCGCTGAGTCCGTTCGCCGTCGAGTATGCGCAGGAGGCCCGAGGCTACAGCCTGGCCTGCCTTCTGGTTACGGCCGGATCATGGTTCTTGTTGCGCGGGTTGAAGTCATCTGATGTGCGTGCTTGGAAGTGGTGGGGCGTCAGCATGGTGCTGGCCGTGTACGCGCACTTCTTCGCTGCGCTCGTGTTATTGGTGCACCTGTTGTATTCGGCGAAAAATCTTCCCAAACACCGAGCACTGCTGGGGAAAATGGCGCTTGCCTTGATGCCGATAGCGGCATTCATCACGCTGAAGCGGCTGGGCCAATTGAATTGGGTGCCGCCACTGTCGTGGTCGGGGCTGACCTCCGCATTCAGTGAACTGGCAGGCGGTGCGGATCTTGCGCTCGTTCTGCTGCCAATGGCGGCGCTGGCAGCCATCATCTATTGGGGAAAGCAAGCGAATACATTATTTCTCTGGATGTGGCTGCTTGTTCCCGTCGGCCTGATCCTGCTCGGCTCGTTCGCACAGCCCATGTTGGCGCCGAGATTTCTGATCATCTGTCTGCCGCCTTTTCTCTTGTTGGCAGCGACCGCTCTGGTTTCGCTTCCGCGGTCACTCGTCTTAGCGATACTCGCGGTGATTCTTTTCTTTAGCGTGCGAACGCAGTTTCTGAACTGGAAGACCGACACCAAGGATGACTGGAGGTCGGCGACAAGTTACGTTCTGGACAATTCGAAGCCGAGTGACGGAATCCTGTTTCACCAGGCGCTCGGGCGTCAGGCGTTCACCTATTATGAAGGCCGTGAGAAGGCGAATAACGCACCGATGGTGATCACACCTGCGCGAGGAGATCGGATGACGTACCGCGACTTCGAAGCTGAAATGGAAGATCGTGTCGCGGCCAAACTGGAGCAAGCCCCGAGCAGACTTTGGATCGTGCTGAACCGCAATACTCCTCGTGGCACGCCAGACGAATACACGCGATTCCTCTTGGGACTTGTCGAGCGTCGCTACGATTGCCGCCCACAGGAATTCCGAGGTATCGAAGTTTTTAGCTGCACCGTTAAGTAGCGATTATTTGCTCGCCGGTTGCTGAGCTTGCTGGCTCTGTTTTCGCGCTGCCTCGAATTCGTCTCCGGGGACCCACTGAGCCAAGCTGTCCTGATCGGCAATTTTCCAACCGAGCTCAATGCCAAACTTCGACAACTCGGCCAATCCGGCGAAATCCCACGTCGGGTCGAATTCGTCGGTGGGCTGGTGATACCGCTTCTCGTTGTAATCCATTTCGCGCTGCACACCCCATTCCAAGGGATGGCCCTTGTACTTCAGGCCCTCCTGAACTGAGAACGCAGGAATTCCAACGCGAGCGAAACTGAAGTGGTCGGAACGGTAGTAGTGTCCGGCACCCGGATTGGAGTCGCCGCGGATATCCAGACCGTACTCTTTTGCCGTATCCGCAACTAAAGGGAAGAGGGAGGTTCGTTCGGACCCGGAGACCTGGATCTGTTCAGGAATTCCGTCCGGACGGATACCGTCGAAGTTGAGCGCCACGGAAATCTTCCCGGCAGGCACGGGAGGATTCTGTCCGAGGTACTGCGATCCGAGGAGCCCCTGCTCTTCTCCGGTTACCGCGGCAAACAGAATTGAGCGTTTTGGCGATGGTTGGGTCGAGTACGCCCGCGCCATTTCAAGGAGCATCCCGCAACCGGTGGCGTTATCGACTGCGCCGTTATAGATGTTGTCTCCGGGGACGCCGACGCGGAAGCCCAGGTGGTCATAATGCGCGCTGTACATCACCACTTCGCCGCCAACGTTCGGGTCCGATCCACTGATGAGAGCCAAAACGTTGTTCGAATCGAAAGGACGAATCTTCGAAATCATGTGAGCCCTGATTTGGACCGGCATGGGAATGGGCTTGAAGTCCTTCGACTGTGCCATCTTGATCAGGTCGTCGGCTTTGCGGTTGATGGACTTCGCAAGTTGCTGAGCGACTTCGTACTGGATCCACGACGCCAGCTTGAGCTTCGGTGTGTTTTCCGTGCGGATGTAGGCGCGTTCTCCGCCCCAGGAGTTACGGACTACATCCCATCCGTAGCTGGCCATTTCCGGTTGGTGGATGAGCATCACACCTGCGGCGCCACGCCGGGCGGCCTCTTCGTACTTGTACGTCCAGCGTCCGTAGTAGGTGAGCGCAGGGCCCTTGAAGAATTTCTCGTCCTTCGATGGAGGCTCGTTCACCAGCATCAGTAGGATTTTGCCCTTTACGTCGATGCCCTTGTAGTCATTCCAGTCGTATTCGGGCGCGTCGATACCGTATCCGACATAGACAAGCATGCCTTCCAGGTCGCTGATCGCACTTTGACTTTCGTCCATGGCGACAATGTCGTCTAACATGCGCAGCGGTGTCGGCTTGCCGCCGTTATAGGACAGTGAAATGGTACTTCCCGGGTCGGTGGCGATACCGATCATCGGCACACGCTGCATGTAAGTACCGTTGTCGCCGGCTGGCTTCAGTCCGTACAGGGCAAACTGCGACGCGATGTACTCGGCAGCGATATCGCCTCCGCGCTGGCCGGTACCGCGTCCCTCCAGCAGGTCAGACGACAAGAACTTCACATGGGTGCGAATGTTTGCCGGGCTGACCGCGGCCATGGCGTTGCGCATGGGCGAGGGAGCGGGAGCTTCAGGCGACGCGGGTTTTTGCTGTTGCGCCGCAAATGAGGACGCAAGAAGGCTAAGCAGGAGTACAAGGGCTTTCATCAGGTCTCCGGAACCCTCTATTGTAAACAGTGAACCTCAATTCGCGACCGAAACTAACACCGAAAGCTGCAATACCTTCGGATTACAGCTAGGGCATCCTGCGGAGCGCATCCGAAAGCGCAGTTTGGTACGATTTCAATGTGAGTTCCTCCTCGGCACCGGTCACCGCACGAGAGCCGCATATGGGCCAACAATTGGCGTGGGCGAACGCCACTGTCCGGAAGCTCCGGCAGCAGGCCTGGCCCACGATCAAATACCTGACGCGTACGGATGTGCACACGTTCGCGTTTTCGGTGGCCGCCAACGCGATTCTGTCGTTTTTCCCTTTCGTGGTACTGCTGCTGACATTGTCGCGGACGGTGTTCCACTCCCAGGCAATGTTCGACGTGATCGTAAGCCTACTTCGTGATTACCTCCCCACCGGACAGGACTTCATTGTTCGCAACCTGCGGGAGATGGTCTACGCACGGCACAAGGCCCAGGTGATTTCGGTCTTTATCCTGCTGTTCACTTCGACTGGGGTATTTCTGCCGCTGGAAGTGGCTTTAAATGAAGTCTGGGGATTCAAGAAGAACCGTTCGTATCTCGGGAATCAGATCATCGCTCTAGCACTTGCGATCGCCTGCGGTGTGCTGGCCATGATCTCGATCGCATTGGCAGCCGGTAACCAGTTGCTGCTCGGACACATCCTTGGCGACAACATCGTTTCCGATGTGATCTCGTTTGTCGTGATGAAGGTGTTCGCTATCGCGTGCACCGTGTCGATCTTCTTCCTGATTTACTGGATACTGCCACACGGCAAGGTGTCAGCGAAGGCGGTGTTCCCGTCAGCGTTCGTGATGGGCGTGATCATGGAAGTAGCGAAATATGTATATATCCTTAGCCTGCCGTGGCTTAACTTTAAGGAAGTCTACGGACCGTTCAACATTTCTGTGACGCTGATTTTCTGGGCGTTCCTCTCGGGGATGATGCTGCTGGCCGGTGCTCACCTTTCCGCACTGGGTGCCGAGAATGGCGCAACAGCAGAGACGAACGGTCATTGAAGTGCAAGCTGTTCCTTTCTGAAACTTCTCTCCGCGAAAAAACTGCAGCGTTAGTGACCGGATACCTTGTGGCAACCCTGAATCGTTCGTATTCTCCACGCGCGGTTCGAGGTTTCCATGAGGTTCCCGTTGGACAGGCTCTTTGTTGCGGCAAAGCCCCCTGTTGCTGTCGAGAAGGCTCAACAGCAACAGTCACGCCTTCAACACCGAGCTGTTTCCTCCAAGTGCTTCAGCGGGATTGCGGATTCCTGGATCGCAGGGCCCCAGGGTTTGTGGCGTACACCCGCGCCGCAAACCCAACTCCTCGCTTCGCAGAGCAAGGCAAGTTCGCAGTCTGGCGCGCGTTCCACCCACGGCGAATCTCAAATAACGTGTGCCAGGCTGCGGAGTAATTCACTGCGCGGACTGCGAGGATGAAGAGGCTCTTCTTCATCCTTATTCTGCTATCCCAGTATGCGCTTGCGGGTGGCCCGCTTTATGTTGCGGGCAAGGGAACGTTTCAGGACGGACTAGCAGGCACTCCGATTACCTGGCTCAACGGCAAGGTCGAGTACTACACGGATCAGGGTGATCTCAGTCTGCTGCTTCCGAATCAACTGGCAGATCAATTCGTAGCCGACGCGTTTTCCCGCTGGACATCTATTCCCACGGCCGCCCTGACGGCAGTGCGTGCCGGTACCCTCAACGAGAACGTCGACGGCACTAACTTCTATTTGGTAAACGACACCTTCACCAAGCCGTCCGATCTGGATCCTGCCTCCGGAAAGCCGCTGGCCATCGTGTACGACGCCGATGGAAGCGTGATTGACGCATTAATGGGAGCGGGTTCGGCCGAAATGTGCTCCACCAGTTCCATCTACACGCAAATTGATCAAATTAACGCGGATGGGCATTTCGGACACGCACTGATCGTCATCAACGGAAACTGCGCCCAAACGGCGTCGGAGATCTCGATTCTTCGCTATCGACTGGTACGAGCTTTCGGGCGAGTACTTGGGCTCGATTACGCACAGTTGAACGACAGCGTGATCTGGGGAACACCTCCGCCGATGTTCGACGATTACGCCGGGTTCCCTGTCATGCATGCTGTGGGTTCGCTGTGCAACGAGAGCGGCTGCCGCGGCGATGCAGATCGGCCACGGAGTGACGACCGCGCAGCCTTGTCGCGGCTGTATCCGGTGACGGAGCAGAATGCTTCTGATTTTTCGGGAAAGAAGGTTTTTGCCCAGACGACCGCACGCATCACAGGCAACGTTCGATTCTCACCATGGCGCGGGATTCCCGGACAGGGGATGCAGGGTGTCAATGTCATCGGGCGGCTCGTTGATCCGATGACAAACCGTGTGTCGCGCCAGTATTCCGTCGCAAGCGTTTCGGGATTCCTCTTTCGCGGCAATGCCGGAAATATGATCAGTGCCAACACTAAGTTGCTGGATCGATTCGGCTCTGACAATCCTGAACTGGAGGGCTTCTTCGACCTGGCGGGGATCGAGATCCCAGAGGGATTTAACGAAGCGTACTTCGAACTCAGCGTTGAGCCCGTGGATAGTCTGTACGTTGATTCCGCGTCGGTCGGCCCTTATAAAAAAGCACAGGTTATGCCATCAGGTTCGTTCACGCCGGTTCGAGTGCAAGTCCGGCGTGGCGAACACGTGACGCGCGACATCGTAATGCAGGATTCCGACACGGAGCCTGAAGATGATCTAGAGCCCAACACATTTGCCTCATCGGTTCCGCTCCCGGTTGGAGGAACTTGGTTTGGAACCATCAGTGGCTATGGCGATATGGATTTCGTCCACTTCCCCTGTCGAGGCAATCGCACCTTGTCTTTCAACACCGTGGCACTGGACTCAAACGGTGCTCCCACAACCTCAAAACTCCAGCCAGTGCTTGGCGCCTGGAGGGAAGGCGACGCTGAGAACAACGAAAGCGCCTGGGCACATACGTCGCTGAACGGCACTACCCACTTGGAACTTATTGTTCCCTGGGACGCCGAGTGCAAGTTGGGAATCGCCGACTTGCGGGGTGATGGCCGCCCAGACTTTCGCTACGGAGCGCACGTATTCTATGCCCACGACATCGTTCCCGAGCGCGCGCCAGTCACAGGCGGCGCCCTGATACATCTCACCGGGATCGGATTCACGGCTGGAACGCAGGTCTTCGTAGAAACGAAACAGGTACCGGCGAGTATTCAGGGTCCGGACAGCATCGTGTTCACTACTCCCGCGTTTCCAGACGGGTACTACTCAGTGTATGTCAGCGATCCGGCAACGGGTGAGACGGCGAAAATGGACAGTGTGCTTCGCATCGGCGCCGCGAATACAAGGCTAGTTCTCGTCAGTGGCAGTAATCCGCAGGTTCCCGTCGGGACGCAGGCGCCCAATCCGATTCGCGTGCGCGTTATCGATGCTCACGACGGAACGCCCGTCATGGGAGCGACTGTCCTGTTCACTGCTCCCTCGTCGGCGGCGATCGTCGGATGCACTTCAAATCCCTGTGCTTTCGTTACCGACCAGAGCGGAGGTGTTGATGCCTACATACAGGTCAAGGCGGCAGGTCCGAGCGTAATCAATTTTTCGATGCCGAGAGCCAGCGCTCTTCAGACAACCGTGAACGGAGTAGCCTCGGCACTGGAAATCTCACTGCCGAGGCCGGTGATAAACGTGAGTTCCGGCGCGAGCGCATCGCTGAGGGTTTCGGCGGTCGTGGTCGAAAATGGATTGCCGAGCCAGGGCCGCACGGTCAATTTCCTGCTCAACAGCGGTTCCGCAACATTCACATACCCATCGGTGGTCACCGATGCTAGCGGAACCGCAAGCACGACCATTCTCGTTTCTCAGATCGCCTCGGATGCGAACATCAGCGCCTGCGTAGCACCTTCGAATGCCCCTTGCCGGACATTGCTGATTCGTCCCGTGTTGCCCTCCAACATGGTTGTTCAACGTGTATCGGGCGATCAACAGACAGTCGGCGTTGGAGGCACATTCAATCCGGCAGTCGTGCGCGTGGTGGATGCCGCCGGCCTGCCTGTGATCGGAGCACCAGTTTTCTTTCGAAGCGACGTGTATCGGGCGCAAACGCGTCAGCAACAGATCGTGCGTGGCGACCTTGTGATTACCGTCAAGGAACAACCGGTGGTGCTCGCGAGTTCAAGCAGTACGGTCGTAACCGATGCAGAGGGCATCGCGCGTACCCAGGTCACGGGAGACCCCTACCAACCTGTAGATATCCTGATGCGCGCAATCGCTGGAGTGTCCGGAATCGACCTGAGCATGCATACCATCTGGATCGATAGTATGCCCCCGCCGGTGATCTCGGCCGCGGTGAGTGAGGCGCAATCCATTGCATCCGTCCCGACCGCCGCAGCCTCACCGCGTTCGCTGTCACCACGCAGTCTTGCCGTGACAACCGCTTCACGCAACTCAACTTCTTCCAGCCCCGCTGTGGCAAATCGTGTGCGAATTGAGCGTGCCCCAAGTTCCGGGAATGACTTCGCAATCAAGCTTACCGACTCACAAGGCCAACCTGTTGCCGGTGCCAGTGTTTCCTTCTTCGTAGACGTGTATTCTCCCGCGAAAGAAACGAACGAATCGGAACTGTCGGATTCTTTTTCATTCCATACGCAGTCAGATTCTTCAGGATTGGCAGAGATGAAGTTCGATGCTCAGGATGAACGTCGAAGCCGCCTTGTGGTTCGGGCCATTGCCGCAGATGCAGAGCTCACTTTCACTCAGGAATCGCGGAGGGCACAGCGTCAGAAGGCTGTCGCTTCCGGCGCTGTGCCCTCTCCGGCTACTTCTTCAAATGCGAATCCACCCACTCGTTCACAGTCTTGTACCAAAGCTGACTGTTCTGAGGCTTCAGAACCCAGTGCCCTTCGTCAGGGAAGTACAGCATCTTCGACGGCACCTTCAACCGCTGAAGGTAAGTAAATAACTGGAATCCTTCTGAGACGTCGAGGCGGTAGTCGAGTTGTCCGTGAACCACCAATGTGGGTGTTTTGAAGTTGGTGGCATAGTTGTTGGGCGACCATTTTTCGTAGGTTGCACGATTCGTCCACGGAGTACCCTGGAATTCCCATTCGGGAAACCATAGTTCTTCCGTAGTCCCATATGCGGAGATCGTATTGAACTGTCCGTCGTGGGAGACGAAGCACTTGAACCGGTTCGTATGGCCGAGCATCCAGTTCACCATGTAACCGCCGTAGCTTGCTCCCATGGCGCACACCCGCTGACCATCGATAAATGGATACGTCTTCGCCACGTAGTCCAGACCGGCCATCAAGTCTTCGTAAGGCTTGCCTCCCCAGTCACCGTTAATCTCATCGATGAACTTCTGACCATAGCCGGTAGACCCTCGCGGATTGATCATCACTACCACGTAACCGTCGGCGGCAAATAGCTGAGCGTTCCACCGGTATGTCCAGGAATCTCCCCATGCACCCTGCGGGCCGCCGTGGATCAGGAACTTCACCGGATACTTCTTGCCCGGTTCGAATTGTGGCGGCTTCAGAAGGAAGCCGTGGACCTTCGTCTTCAGTGCGCCATTGAACCAGAAGGGCTCCAGTTGTGACATGGCGACTTGCGACAGAACTGGGGTATTGATGTGAGTCAACTGTGTCTTCATCGCCGTACCACGCCCGTCATGGATGGCGAAGATCTCGTTCGGCATGGCGATGCTCTGGCCCGTCACGAAGATCGTTGCTCCATCGGGAGACACGGCCGGCGAATCGACGTGGCCACCCTGCACCAGCGTAGGCTTGCCACCGTTGATGCCGATCCGGTACAGCGGCGCTTCGCCCTGATATTCCGACACGAAATACAGTGCGTCCGATTTCGGAGCCCACGCAAAGGCTTCCACCCATTGGTCGAAAGATTCGGTCAGGTTCTTGATTTGCCCTTTCAGGCGGTTGTAGAGCACCAGGCGGAAGCGGTCGCTTTCGTAGCCGTTGCGCATCTGCATGCGCCAAGCGATCCATTTGCCGTCGGGCGAATAGAGGGGAGTGGAATCGCTGCCTGGGGCCGTGCTGATCTTCTTCGGTGTGCCGCCGGAGATGGGCACTATGAAAACTTCGTTGTTTGTGCTGACGGATTCTAGTTCGTCGATGTTGCTTGTGAAGGCTACTTCTTTACCGTCAGGCGAGATCGCATAAAGCGCCTGTCCCCCCAGGCTGAATGGAGGCACGTCGTGGTCACCCGGCGTGATGTCACGGGCGGTACCACCCTCCGCCGGGACCACAAATAGGTGCGTGCGCTTTCCGTACGTGTAAGTCGACCAATGCCGGTAAAACAGGCGCGTAAAGATCTGAGCCTTCACCTTCGACTTGTTGCGCTCGTCATTGCGCTGTTGGTTGCAAGCATCGCTGGGGCAGTCCGGATACACGGAAGACGTGAACAAGATGTTCTTGCCGTCGGGCGACCAGATCGCTCCATCAGCTCCTGTTGAAATCGAACTGACTTTTCGGGGATCGGTGACGAAGATTCCGCGGGCAGAATCGAAATCCGAAACCCACACCTGTGATTCGCCGTCGCGCGCGGAGATGTACAGCACCGACTTGCCGTCGGGCGACCAGCGCGGCCCATCTTCGCCCGGTCCCTGGCTGATCTGGCGTGCTTCTCCGCCACCAGCCGGCATGATCCAAAGATGCGTCGCCTTGGTATTTTTTTCGAGATCAACATCCTGAACAGGGAAGACCACCCACTTGCCGTCGGGTGAGGGCGTCGGGTCTCCCACGCGTTTCAACGCCATCATGTCCACGAACGTGAATGGACGCTTGGTCTGGGCGAGAGCGATTGGCGCAAGCAGCAATATGAAAGCAACAAGGCGGCGCAGCAGCATGAATAAGCCTCCGGAAAGCAAACGGGAAAGTGTAAACGAAAAGCGGATCGGAGTCTGCGTCTTAGGAACTCGCTTCGAGGATCAAACCGTCGTGGTGAGCGCCAGTTCCT
The DNA here is from genome assembly GCA_035561515.1 of Terriglobales bacterium. Classification (NCBI taxonomy): domain Bacteria; kingdom Pseudomonadati; phylum Acidobacteriota; class Terriglobia; order Terriglobales; species Terriglobales bacterium. The sequence continues at coordinate 21,300 of DATMXP010000001.1, forward strand.
GCTGTGCAGCTGGCATTTCGATTGTGATGCCAGCTCCACGCGGTTCAGCATTGAAGGCGCGGATCTCCCCGCCATGCTGCTTCACAATGCCGTAGCAGACGCTCAAACCCAAGCCCGGCCCCTTCCCAACGCCCTTCGTCGTGAAGAACGGATCGAAGACGCGCTCTGGATCGGCGAAGCCTAGACCGCTGTCCACGACGGTCACGCTCACAATGCCGTGATTGAGCCCGGCGCGGACGGTAATCTTCCGATGCTCCAGCCCGTCCACTGCTTCGAGCGCATTTCCCAGTACGTTGAGAAACACCTGTTTTAGTTGTGCTTCATCGAACCGTACCATGGGGAGGTCTTTTTCCACTTCCATCTCAAGATCGATGTTGCGGCTCTTTGCCTGGTATCCACAGAGTTTTAACGCCTCTTCAAGCGACTGATTGATCGAGAGAAGCTTCCGTTCCGCTTTGTCTTGTTTCGCGAAACGGACAAGGTTCTCAATAATCTTCTTCATCCGCAAACTTTCGCGCTGGATGATACCCGCCTGCTGCCGGACCTGCGGGTCTTCCGAGAAGTCGGAAAGCATTTCGGAGTATCCCAAAACTGCGGTCAGCGGGTTATTCAACTCGTGGGCCATGCCGGCAACCAACTGGCCGATGCCGGCCAGTTTTTCCGTACGGACAAGCTCACGTTGCAGGTAAGCCCGCTCAATGGCCACGCCGAGATCATCGGCCAGCAACTCCAATTTCGACATCTCAGTTTCGTTGACTCGCGCAAGTTCGCGAGGTTCGTCGAGCGAGAAGAACCCGGCGTACGTGCCTCGCGGAGACCGGATTGGCACTATCAGTTCATCGCCGCGCTGCCAGAAGGGATTGCTGCCGAAATCTGTTTTCCCCGGCACCGACCCGTATGGTTCCATTTCCTTTTGCGACAGCACGTACGTAGTTCGGCCAATCAGCCTACCGGTCGTCGCCAAGTCTGCGAGCTGCTGCGGGGACAACTGGCGTACAGAAATTTCCAGCTTCGCTAATACGTCCGGCTCAACTCCTGATGAGCCGGCGATATGTAACCTTTGCTGCTCGTCAACGAGCAAAACAGTTACACGACGGAAAGTCGTCACGGTGGTAATGATGCGTGCAATGTCCCCGCAGAGCGACCGCACATCCTGTCCGCTCAGCAATCGGGAAGTAACTTCGGCAAAGCTTTCAAGTTGCTGGTTAAGTCCGCGCTCTCGCTGGCGCATTTCATCGGAAATGTTCTTTTCTTCTTCCAGCAGAACCAGGATCATGCCGAATGCAAGGATGTATTTAGGGACATTCCAGAACTCACTGAACTCGCCCAGCATCTTCTCGAATTCCGGGTGGAACGCGGCGATCGCCCATACCAATGCCCAGCCGGCAAATCCGAGGAAAGTCGTGATCACTCCGGGAGTGCGCCGTCGGTAGTGCTGAACGAAAAGGATGCCGGAAAGCAGGAACATCCACATCAGCGCCAGCAGCGCTGGAAATTCGGTGTTTCCGCGGGCCGCTTGCACAACGGACGCTATTCCGCTGGCCGCCAGTGCGCCATAGAGTGCCAGCACCCCCGGAGACCATCGCCAGTCGCATGTCGCGAAGAACGCAATGGGGCCGAAGTACATGATCATTGCCGCCAGGGCGGAGAGTATCCACCACGTTGCTCCGGTTGCCGCTACGCAACTAAGGACTACTGCCGGTGTTCCTACGAGCAGTAGGAATTTGCGGCGGTATTCCGGGAATTCTGCTATCGGTGATGACGAGACTACGAAAACGATGCCTGCAAACGACACCAGCGTAAGGTCCGCAGCGATAATGAATGTGCGCGGCAGGCGGGAAGCTTCTTCGAGCAGGCGGATGGCAAAATGCGAGAGAACCAGGCCCCATCCCCAGACCCACAACCGGACTCGTACCGACGAGTGTTTCCGGCACGTGACAAGGAACACCGCTGCCAGTATCCCGAGTACCAGGGTCGCCGGAAGTTTCTGTATAAGTCCAGTCATGTATAAATGAGGACCCAGGTGTTCTGTATTAGTTTCAGCCCGCCAGGTTACGTTTGGGAGTCGCCAACCGGGTACTCCGGTTCGAAGCTTCCGGGTAACCTGCGGCATCTAAAGAAGTAACCCGAGTTACGCACTATGACAACCCAATTGTCGGTCCGCCGACTTACTTACGTATTAATACCTCTACTGTTGGCTATTCTGACCCTGCCGATGCTGGCAGAAGACCGTGGCGAAGGCCCGCTTGAGAAGGCTGAGCCCAAAAACATCACGGTAGACGAAATCATCCAGCGCTTCGCCGCTAAGGAAAAACAATTCAAATTGGCCCGCGAGCAGTACACCTGGCGACAGGACGTCCGCGTCAACGACATGGATGGCAATACTGCACTGGGTGAGTACCGCATGGTCACCGACATTCTTTTCGACGACAAGGGTAAGCGTGTCGAGAATGTTGTGTTTGCGCCGCAGTCGACGCTGCGGCAGATCTCGATGACGAGAGAAGATTTGGACGACATCGAAAAGCGCCTGCCATTCGTCCTCACGACCGATGAGATACCCGACTACAACATCCTCTACGTCGGCCAGCAGCAGCAGGACGAAATCCATACCTACGTGTTCGACATCGCACCCAAGAAGATCGAAAAGAACCGCCGCTACTTCCAGGGTCGCATCTGGGTCGACGATCAGGATTTCCAGATCGTGAAAACGCGCGGCAAGAACGTGCCCGACATCACGAGCAAAAGCGGAGAAAATCTCTTTCCGGAATTCACCACGTGGCGCGAACAGATTGATGGCAAGTACTGGTTCCCCACTTACACCATGATCGACGACACGCTCCACTTCAAGACCGGTGACGTTCGCGTGAAGCAGATCGTGAAATACACGAACTACAAGCGGTTCGGCTCTCAGATCAAGATTACCTACGAAGGGCAGGACATCGGCGCAGCCGAGCAGAACCAGCAGACTCAGCAACCTCAGCAGGGAACCGCCCCTCCGGAACAGAAGAAATAATCTGGTCGAAGTGAAAAGGCCGGAGCCTGAAGGCTTTGGCCTTTTTGCTTGGGGCAAGCAAAAGGCCGACCCAACCGGATCGGCCTTTGATTCGCCTCTAATGATCTTTTACGCTGCGGGTGCCAACGACCGTTGCGCTGAGTTTTGAATGAAGCGCTTCATCACCGTGGCCCACATAACTTTCTTCCGTACAGCACTTTCCTTCACATTGCGTCCTTGCGCGAACATTCCCAGCAACGCCTTCATCTTTAGGACGCGGAGTATCTCTGCTTCGCTTTCACTTACGCCGTAAGCTTCCACAAACTCGTCTTGCACCTGCGCGGTGATATTGCGGTTGCAGAACGGGTACTTCTCCAGCGCTTCCACGCAGGCCTGGAACTGGGCGACGTCGTTGAATGAACTGCCGTTCATCGTCATGTTGGCGTAATCGCAGATTCCTACCCCGTCTCCGACCACAACGTTGAGCGGAGTGAAGTCGTTCAGTACGGCCGAACCCGGAACGGTTTTGCTCGCCCGATTCAGGATTCCTTTTGCCCCATTCAGAATGGTTCTAACCGAATGGTCATCGAGTCCTGAGCCTTTGCAGTTATCACAGAGCTTTTCGAGTTCCTTCATGAGTCCGGCGGCGTCGAAAGGTATTGGGGAACCGCCGGTCGCGCGATGGAAATTCCGCAGCCATAGCCCCGTTTGGCGTGCGGCGCCGGCGAGGTGACCGTTGTCGGCGTATCCCGGCAGCAGGGCGGCTTTCATGATGATGGACTGCAGCGGCAGTCCATTGAACTTTTCCGATACGACGGCGCCAACATCCGTAAAGTCGCCGACCGGGCGGGGCACGCCTGATAGGTTGCGCTCCCGAAATAACTCGTAAACGGTCGCCAGGTTTTTGCCTTCGGTTTGGGCCATCGTTCGAGCCCCTTGCTGGCCACATTTGCTGGCGCGGTACACCTTTGCTGCCAGCCGCTCACTTCCGTCTGCAAAATCGATCACGATGTCGTAGATGTAATGGTCGCTTTTTGGCGTGTGACCCACCACGCGAACGTTGCGTAGTTCGCCGCGGCCGGGATAGTAGCTCTGCCCGGTTCGCTTGAGTTCTGAAACAATATGATCCATTACGGTTTCCGGCATTCGTTCTCCCAATGATCTGTTCGGTATAGGTGCTTTTCGGAGGGGCCAAGGTCGGATTTGCGGCGACGGCCCTAATCAAGCGAACAACTTAAGTGCAGTTATGGTTCCAGCCGCCACTTCGGCGAGGATGCCTGTAAGTGACTGATAATTCGTAGGGTTTACCACACGTCGACTGCTTTTCGAACCAGATAGGGTATCCGCATTCCCACACTTGGCAGTTATCAACCAGCAAACAGAAACAACGGTCAGGGGCGCCGAAAAGAAAAATATTCCCGTTTCAGACACAAGGATGAATTTCGTACACGCCAGGTGGCCTCACATGACGTGAATCGAAATAGCTTGTTGAGTATTCCAATAAAGTAGAAATGAGCCAGAGATCCACTTTTACAGCCCGGCTACGCCAGTCGGTGCCGCTTTCCGATGCCACCCGACATCTGCAGTTTGAGGTAGAGGACCTGCCGAGCTTCGACTTTGAACCTGGGCAGTTCATCTCCATGCAGGCGGAACATGACGGTCGCGAAATAACTCGTGCCTACTCTATAGCTTCGTCACCAAAGCATGAAAGCGTGTTTGACGTTTGCCTGAACCGGGTTAGGGAAGGCTTCTTCTCGAACCTGTTGTGCGACCTTCCCGAAGGCTCGCGGGTGAAATTCCATGGGCCGCATGGATATTTCATCCTGAAGAATCCTGTCCGCGATTCCATCTTCATTGGCACCGGTACCGGCATTGCCCCACTGCGTGGCATGTTGCACTGGTTGTACGAGGAGCCGGGCCGCAACCAGGGCCGCGAGTTCTGGCTTGTGTTTGGTGTTCGTTCCAGCGAGGACCTGTATTACCACGACGAATTCAAGCAGATGGAAGCGCAACATTCGAACTTCCATTACGTTCCTACGTTAAGCCGACCCGATGAAAACTGGACGGGTGCCCGCGGTTACGTGCAGGAGCACGTGCGGGAAATTGTGGGCGACCGAAAGGACATGGACGCGTATATCTGCGGCCTGAAGGACATGGTGAAAGCGAACCGTGACCTTCTGGTCAAAGATCTGGGATGGGACCGCAAATCGGTTCTATATGAGCGATTTGACTAAGTTCCAGCTCGCTTCCCACGGCGACAAGATATGCGTAGGGTGACGAAGTGGATTACCACGGTTACCTAAGGTCCATAACCTCCGTTAAGTTGTCAGAGGGCTCCGTGCGGGCGCAGTATCACGGCTGCAGTATGGGGGTGATATGAGTTTGAGAACGAAAGTCAGAGCGCAAAGCTGGGAAACGCGGGCATGGGATTTCATTACGGTTGCCGTAATGTTGGTGACTGCGTTTAGCTGCGCGATTTGGATGGTCAGAAGCTAATAGGATTGGGCGCACCCCTGTGCGCCCACGAAACGCCGTTTACCGGGCTGCCGCAGTCTGTGCCGTTGCACTCCTGAAGTACTCCAGGGACATCTTCAATCCCTGCTCGAGTTGTATCTTTGGTTCCCACCCGAACAGGCGCTTTGCCTTGGAAATATCCGGACGCCGCTGCTTCGGGTCGTCCTGTGGCAATGGCTCGAATCGGATGCGGCTCTTTGACCCCGTCACCTGAATCACTCGCTTTGCGCATTCCAGGATCGTGAACTCATTGGGATTGCCGATGTTCGTAGGCAGGTGCTCATCTGACTTCGCCAGACGGAGAATCCCTTCGACCTCGTCCGACACATAGCAGAAACTGCGCGTCTGGGAACCATCGCCGTAAACGGTGAGGTCTTCCCCCGTCAAAGCCTGCTTCATGAAGTTCGGAATTACACGACCGTCATTGATCTGCATCTTCGGTCCGTACGTGTTGAAAATACGGACGATGTGGGTATCAACTTTGTGATATCGCAAGTACGCCATCGTCAGGGCTTCGGAAAACCGTTTTGCTTCGTCATAAACAGAACGTGGGCCGATCGGATTGACGTGACCCCAGTACGTCTCCGTCTGTGGATGCACTTCCGGATCGCCATAGCATTCTGAGGTGGATGCCATGAAGTACTTCGCGCCGTGCCGTTTTGCGTACTCCAGTGAGTGGAAGGTGCCAAACGATCCAACCTGAAGCGTTTCGATTCCATGCTCCATGTAATCGACCGGGCTCGCGGGTGAGGCGAAGTTGAACACGTAATCCACCGGGCCGAACTCAAACGGAGTCGAAATGTCGTGGTTCCTGAACTCGAATCGCGGCTCGTTCGCAAGATGCGCGATATTTTCTTTGCGGCCCGTAATCAGGTTGTCGATGCAAAGGACCGAGTGTCCTTCCGCTAGCAGGGCATCGCAAAGGTGAGATCCCAGGAATCCGGCACCGCCGGTGACAAGAGTTCGCATTATTCTGCCTTTCCGCGAGTGGCCGCGAGTTTGCCGTCTTTTTGCGGCGGACGTGTCAGCGAAGGCTGCACGTCGGCCCGGCCAACACTGGAATAGATGAATCCATTGGCCGCCATGTGGGCTGGGTCGTGCAGATTACGCCCATCCACCACGATTGGATAGGTCAGGCTCGCCTTCAGACGTGGCAAATCGAGTTTCGCGAATTCAGGCCAATCCGTGAGAATCAAGAGTGCATCCGCGCCGTTGGCTGCCTCGTAGGCGGATTCGCAGTAAACCATGTTCTCGCTGGGTAATGTCTCTTTTGCACGCTCCGCTGCTGCCGGGTCGAAAGCACGGATCTCGCAGCCCTCCTTGAGCAGTGCCTTCACGATTTCAATTGCCGGGGATTCCCGGATATCGTCGGTCCCGCCTTTGAACGCCAGTCCCAGCACCGCCAGGCGCTTGCCTTTTAAGGTCCACAGTGCGTTCCGGACTTTCCGCAGGAATCGCGCTCGCTGTTCGGCGTTAATATTCATGACCTCCTGGAGCATGCGGAAGTCGTATCCCGTCTCACGCGCAACGGATGAAAATGCCTTCAGATCCTTCGGGAAGCAGGATCCGCCGTAGCCGACTCCAGGGTTCAGGAAGCGTCGCCCAATCCGCGAATCGCTGCCGATGCCGTCGCATACTTCTTTGATATCGGCGCCGACTGCTTCACAAATGTTTGCCACGGCGTTAATAAATGAAATCTTCGTGGCAAGGAAAGCATTTGAGGCGTGCTTGATCAACTCGGCGCTCTTCGTGCTGGTAATGATAATCGGAGGAGGAATCGGAGCGCCCGTCGTATTAGGAATCAGATTTTTCGATTTATAGTAGGCGCCTGACGTTAGCGGCTCGTAGATGTCCTTCAAAACTGACGCGCAGCGTTCGGTGTCAGCCCCGACAACAATGCGGTCGGGATAGAGGAAGTCGCCGACGGCAGTTCCTTCGCGCAGAAATTCCGGGTTCGATGCCACGTCGAAATGGTCGGGGTCGGCTCCATCGAGCAGCATCACCCGCCGCACCCAATTGCTGGTGAAAACAGGAACCGTGCTCTTCTCAACCACGATCTTATAGTCATCGATTGCGCCGGCAACTTCGCGGGAAACCTGTTCCACGTAAGAAAGGTCCGCATCTCCCTGCTCGGTCGAAGGTGTACCAACGGCGATGAAGATCGCCTGGCTCTGTTTGACCGCGCCGGGAAGATCAGTCGAAAACGTCAGGTTCTTTCCACGATGTCGCTCCAGCAACTCCGGCAGGAACTCTTCATGGATGGGGACACCCCCATCCTGCAACATCGCAATTTTCTCGGCATCGTTATCGATCGAGATCACCTGGTGCCCGATCTCGGCAAAGCACGCAGCCGCAACAAGACCTACATAACCGGAACCAATGACAGCAATTCGCATAAGAAGACCAGTTCTTAGATTTCGGGGTTTACTTTACACCTACGGCTATTAAGCTCAGACCCTTCCATGGCCAGACCCGATCGATCGGACGCATCAACGGCAACAGCATGTCCAAAGTTTTAAGTTGGAGTCGTGAAAAGCGTTTGCGCCTTAGGAACTTGGAATTAAGGTTCCAGCCGGGAACCGACATCCGGTTGAAGTCATCCATGTGCTCAAGCTTGAATCCCACCGATTCAAGCAAGGTGCGCAGTTCACCGGCCTCGAAGCGCATGCGCCGTCCGCGCTCCGTATCCAAAGTGCCGAATCGCTTCTTGCCCTGCGGTACCTGTATGATGACCCGCCCACCTTCGCGCAGGCTGCTGTACGCCGCAGCCAGAGACGCCGCGGGATTATCGAGCCCTTCCAACACATTGAGCAGCAAAACTGTGTCGAACTGCGACTCCAGACCGCGGAATTGTTCGGGCTGCCCCGGATCGAGTTCCATCACGTGCAGGTACGGCTTCCCAAGCGCGTACGAGCGCAGGTACGTCAGGTAATTCGGATTGACCTCGGCCGCCACATATAGGTCGCGCGGAATAAATTGGTTCGTAATACTTCCGACACCGGCTCCAATTTCAAGAATCTGGTTGCCGACAAAGGGACGAATAACCTCACCTAGCCACAGTGTGAACCGCCGCGCTTTATCCAGTTCCGAGATCAGCCGCGTGCCGTACTGGTCGTTCTCATAGAGATCGTCGATCAGCGTCCAATGCGCCATCGCCGCAAGCGCTAGCATTCCGTCGCGTGGACGAATCTTCTTGCCCTCCGCGTACGTCCGTGGCAGATATCGGATCGGCACCTCGAACACTCGCGCGCTTCGCTTCGCCAGCTTGAACGTCAACTCGATCTCGAATCGAAAATCGTTACTGCGGATTGGGATTGATTTCAGCAGTGTCGTGTTGATCGCTTTGTAGCAGGTCTCGACATCGGTGACGTGCAGGTCTGTCAACCAATTGCACATCGTCGTGATGCCCTTGTTCATCAGCGTGTGGCGGTACATCAGTGCCCGACGATAACTTGCCGACAGGTACCGCGACCCAAACACCGCGTCGGCGCCCTCTTCGGCGAACGGCACCAGTAGGGAAGGGATGTCCGCCGGGTTGTACTCGAAATCCGCGTCATGTACGACGCATACATCGCCGGAAGCCTGCGCAATCGCCGTCCTCAGGGCTCCGCCTTTTCCTTTGTTCGTCTCATGCCGGATGAGCGTGATCCGCGAATCCTCGGCTGCCAGCCGCCGCAGCACATCGCTGGTTCCGTCCTTGCTGCAATCATCCACAATGATCACTTCCAGTTCGCTGATCAGCGGATGCTGAAGCGCCAGCACTCTTCGAACGCTGGCTTCCACCACGTGGCGCTCGTTGTACACAGGAATAAGGACGCTGAGCCGAAAGGCACTCCGGGGCGTCTGCGTTTGCGTGTACGCTGGCTGGTGTTCCACGGTTTCGTCTGTGTTGGATGGAGTGCTGGCCAAACTCGCCTCGGTATCGGACTGCCCAAATCAGGCCATCGGCACCGCCCCATATGCAGCACGAAAGTCGGGCGATCCTCACGAAAGTATAAACCAGCAGCTGTCACAGACAGGAACAGTTAAGGCTTATTGCGGAGAGATCGCGGCGACCGTCCTGACCGTGTCGTTCACCTTCGGGAGGACGACGAAGGTTGCTTTCTCGTGCGCAGCCCGTAGTGCCCGCTCCACCGCATCTGCCAGCACCGTCTGGAATTGTCCGGTCAGCAGGTTGATGTCCAGCATCAGGTTGCGGTCGCTGTGTCTGCGGTGCACGGTGAATGTTGCCTGCTGCCCGTGCTTGGCAATGAGGGCCAGCGCAAGCTGCCAGTGGGCGTCGTCGTTCAGGGGCGCCGAGCCTTTGCGCCACTCGAAGCTGTATTGGCCGTTGTAGCTTTTCTTCAGGGCTTCGGGAATTTCAGCATGCTCCGTCGGACGAAAGGAGAGCTCAAACCCATCGAACTCATTTCCTTCGAAGGCCGACTGCAGCGTCAAGCAGATTGAGTTCAAGTCGTTTGCCGAACTCAGGTCCTCAGTCGCTCGCCGGATTGCGAGGTTATTCACGATCACCTGTTTTTGTTCGACAGTCCGCTTGGCCGTGCGACCCAACTCCGCGAATTCGTGGTAGCCGAGATGCTGCACTCCAAACACCATCAGCACCCCTACCACCACCAGCACAACACCCAGCGAACTGCCCGCCGGATACAACAGCAGGCTCAGCAGTCCTAGCAGTGCCGAAACTCCGTACAGCATCACCACGGCCTGCTTGTGCGAGAATCCGCGCTTGATCAGCTTATGGTGGATGTGCTCACGGTCGGCCGTAAACAGCGGTTGCCCGCTGAGGAACCGCCGCGTCACCGATAGAAATGTATCCAGCAGCGGCAATCCAAACGCCAGCACTGGGATGGCCACCGCCACTACCGTCGTACCTTTTTGCGCTCCGGCCAGCGAAACGGCGCTGAGCATGAATCCCAGGAACAGGGAACCCGAGTCGCCAAGGAAAATCGTCGCTGGGTTGAAGTTGTAGCGGAGAAATCCCAGGATCGCCCCGGCCAGCGTAACCGTCATCACCGAGATGAAGGCGTTGCCGGCGAACATCGACACCACAAAGACCACCAGCGTGGAAAAAAGCGCCGACCCCGCCGACAGCCCATCCAACCCATCGATCAAATTAAAAGCATTCGAGATCAGCAGCACCCACAGTACAGTCAGGACCGCCGATATCACGCCGCTCAACTCCTGATAGCCCGAGACGATCGGGAAGAAGTAGATCCTTATGCCGCCGTAGTAGAGCAGAAGTCCGGCGATTACCTGAACCCCGAACTTCACCCTCGGCGGTAGGGATTTCAGGTCGTCATAAAGCCCGAGCACAAACATCAGGCACGCCGGCGCCAGCACCGCGAAAGTCGTGTACAGTCCGAAGCCAGTCACGTGACCGCGCAGTCGCCAAAAGGCTACGTAGCTCACCGCCACCACGAGAAACGAAATGCAGATCGCTACGCCGCCCAGGCGCGGAATCGGGCTGGAGTGCATGTCACGATTGCGCGGGGTCGTGCACGTCCAGCCAAAGCGCATCGCCGTGTTGCGCACGTAGTGCGTAAGCACTGAGGACAGCAGCAACGCAGTGATGAAAAGTCCCAGTAGGTACACGAAGCTGTTCCTGCCGGCCTATTTGGTTCCCCAACCGCGACCGACGTTGATTTACTCAGCTTCTTTCGTGAGTGACTGAACTATAGTCATCACCTTAGAAGAGGAGCAATCTGTATTAAGCATGACGAATCAGGCTAGCTAACGCATGTGATGTATAGGTGGAATGGCAGGAAAAAATGAGGTCAGAAATGTCAAAAAGGGAAACTTAGCAATTCAGATGCCGAGCTTTTTCACTTCTTCGTTATAGTACTTGCGGTAGAGAATATCCCACTCTACGCTGCCCTCGGTGATGGTTCGCCGTTGGCTCTCGATCTTCTGGCGCGCGGCCGCGTCGATCTTCTCTTCTTCCTTCAGCAACTCTTCAAGCAGACGGCGGACTTCCAGCCGGATGGTGTTCTTGTCCTCAATGAACTCGATGTCGTCCATTTGCGCCAGGCCCTCGGCCACAGCTCGAGCCACCACATTTACTTTGTCTCGGGAAAGCCTGCTCATAGCACCGCCTTGTACTTGCGCACGAGTTCGTTTTTTACCTTCTTGAACATCTCCTGGTAATTTGCGCCTGATTTTTGCATTTCGTTCGAATAGGCTTCCAGGATTGCTCGAACTTCGTCGTTGATGCGGTCTTCGACGGTCAGTTCATCGAATATCGACTGGTTAATTTTCTCAACCACGGGCGCCTGGTTCGGCGCCTCGATGAACTCGCCTTCGATCAATTTCTTTGTTAGCTGACGGGCCAAGTACCCGACATATTCTTTCGAGAAGAGCATGAGTGATCGGAACCACGTACCAAACCGTTTAGTTTAGCATACCGAACTTCGCTACCGGGTGCCTCACAGATTAGCCACTCTCCGTGCGCTTTTTCGTATGTGTAGCACCTTCGCTGCCTTGGCCACCACGTCGCCGGTTGAGTCTACGATCTCCACCCGAAACGTCGGTTCAGCCTTCTCAGCCGATTCCAGCGAACCTCGAATCTCATCAAGTTGCTCCTCGGTTATTCGGAAACTCGCCTTTACCGTCCCTCGTCCCGGACGCTTGAAGTCGATCGTCGCAGATTTGTCCCACACCACGTACCCACCGCCGAGATTCTCAATCAGCATCAGCATGTAGAAGGGATCCACCATCGAATACAGCGACCCGCCGTAGTGCGTCCCCACGTAGTTCCGGTTCCACCAGTGCGACCTCAGTTCCACATCAACTGCCCTCCAATCCGGGTCAAGTCGAGTGACTCGTATTCCCGAACCTAAGAATGGAGGCCACAGGTTCAACCAGCGCCGGATGTGGCGCTTCATAACGATGTGCATGATGCCATCATGGCACCGAACGATTGTTTCCCCAATCCCTGCTCCACCGGCGTTTCCAAGGGGAGTATCATAAGAACACAGTACCCGGGGTGGGACGGAACGCAATGCAGGACGACCTGACTACAGTTCGCGACGATATGACGGCCTTTATCGAAGGCCACGGCATGCAGCGTTACCACGGCTACGTGAACGAAGACGTGCAGTCCGTCATGTGGGACTTCCACGAGAACAATGACACGTGGAAGGACTTCGTTGAACTTGCGAAGCACAGCGGCGCGCCATTCCTAACCATGAATTACGTCACACTTGACCGGGAAGATGTCGATTTTCTCGTCGAGCGCCTTCGCGGTGCGCCCTATGCCAGCGAAGAAGATGTAGAAGAAGCCCGCTGGCTGCGCGCCTACATCGACAAGACCGGGTTCGTCCAACTGGGTTTTCCGTTCCAGGGAACCATGTTCATCTGCGAACTTTCCACCGAGTGGTACGACCGGTACCAGCGGCTGCTCGACATGGCGGAAGATCTCGGCGGCATCACCTACGAAACCGACGATCAGGACGACGAGCACTAACCCCAAACTTTCAGCCTGATGAGTGCCTTCGACACATTTGTGTTTATGGCCGCCGTAATCAGCGGCGCTATCGCCTCCCTGGCTGGCTTTGGTATCGGTAGCGTCCTGACGCCACTGATCGCAGTTCAACTCGGAACTAAACTCGCAGTTGCTGTAGTTTCTTTTCCTCACTTTGCGGCCACTCTTCTTCGATTCCTGATGATTCGTCAGCATCTCGACAGCCGGGTTTTCGTCACGTTTGGCGTCGCCAGTGCCGCCGGAGGCCTGACCGGTGCTTTGCTGAATGCACGTTTCGCGAGCGCAGTTCTCGGATATGTGCTGGCATCCTTGCTTGTGTTTGCCGGAATTTCGGGACTTTTCGGGATAAGTCAACGCATGCGCTTCGAGAAAACAACGGGCATTGTTGCCGGCGCGCTCTCCGGACTTTTCGGCGGACTCGTCGGCAACCAGGGTGGCATTCGTTCCGCCGCCTTGATGGGTTTCAATCTTGAGAAGCAGGCCTTCGTTGCCACGGCAACTGCAGTCGGCCTTGTGGTTGACCTCTTCCGGATGCCTGTGTACATCGGCACCCAATCGACGGAGATCAAAGCACACGCATTCTTGATCGCCGTGGCATCCGCAGGCGTCCTAATCGGAACCATCTTCGGCAAGCGCCTGTTGCAGCGGATCCCCGACCGAACCTTCCGCATCGTGGTCTATCTTCTCGTGCTTGCCCTCGGTGTTTCCATGTTCGTGAACCCTGCGGGAAAGTAAGGAGCTATCTGGCTGCTCCGACCACGTACTCCTCCCATCTCCAGCCCGCCGTCCGAACGCCGCGACAATTTTTCGTAATCCATGTATTGCGTGGCTGTTGATTTAGGCGACGATTGCGTTCCAGGCACCCAACGAATAATGTAGCTGTTGATGCGTTGGGCCCTTCGTAATGCCGATGAAGCCGTTGTCCGGACACTTACCACCGAGCTGAAACTGTCCCCCATTGTGGCAAGGCTACTCGCGGCCCGCGACATCACCGCTCCGGAAAAGGCGCAGAAATTCCTTCTGCCTATCCTCTCGGATTTGCACTCGCCTTACCTGATGCTCGGCATGAAAACCGCCGTCGAACGCTTGCAGAGTGCCATCGAAAACCGCGAGCCAGTCCTGATCTATGGGGACTACGACGTGGATGGGACGACTGCCGTCGTCATCCTCAAGACGACAATCGAAATCCTCGGCGGAATTACGCACTTTCATGTGCCTCATCGCATCCGCGACGGCTACGGCATGAAAGAAGACGTCATCGAACGCGCCGCCGCCGAAGGTGTCAGGCTCATTATTTCCGTCGACACCGGCATTCGAGCTTTCGCTGCCGCTGAAACTGCCCGGCGTGTTGGCGTTGATCTGATCGTTACCGATCACCATCTTCCAGAAACGCATGAAGGCGTTCCGCATGCCCTCGCTGTCCTTAACCCGAATCAACCGGGATGTGAATATCCGTGCAAGGAACTCTGCGGTGCTGGCGTCGCGTTCAAGGTTGCGCAGGCCCTGCTGGAGGCTGCCGGACGCGACCGTCTTCTCCCGTCGTTTATCAAGTTGGTGGCAATCGCCACCATCGCCGATGCGGTTCCGCTGATCGGCGAGAACCGCATTCTCGCCAAGATCGGTCTCAAAGGACTTCAGGATCCGCGCAACATCGGACTGAAGACAATTCTCGAGATAGCTGGTGTCGACATCTCCCGGCCGGTTGGAACCGGCGAAATCGCCTTCCGCGTCGCACCCCGTCTCAACGCCGCCGGACGAATGGATGTCGCAGAAGATGTCATTAAGCTCTTCAGTGTGAAGGACCCAGCAGAGGCTCGCGCTATCGCGCAGAAGTTGCATGACCTCAACGGCGACCGGCAGGCCGAAGAAGCTCGGATTCTCGAGGAGATTCACGCCGCTCTCGCCGCGAATCCCGAAATGCGCGACGCCTATTGCATTGTCGTCGACGGTGATGGATGGCATCGTGGCGTAATCGGGATCACGGCAACGCGAGTTGTCGAAAGATATTGCCGTCCTGCCATCGTTCTTTCCCGCGATGGCGAAGACGCCCACGGCTCAGGTCGCTCGATTCGCGGCTTCCATTTGCTCGACGCTCTCGAATCGTGCCGCGAAGTGTTTACCCGCTTCGGGGGACACGCCCACGCCGTCGGCCTTGGCCTGCCCTGCGAACGCATCGCGGAACTCCGCAGTCGTCTCGATGCCTATGCTCGTGGACGGCTCACGCCCGAAGACTTCATTCCTGTGCTCGATTACGACGCTGACGTAAATCTCAACGAAGTCTCCGAAACTCTGTACGACTCGATCCAGCAACTTCAGCCATTCGGCATGGGGAATCCCGAGCCGGTTTTCGGAGCGCATGGCATCAATGTTGTGGTTCCGCCGAAGGTTTTAAAAGAGAAGCACCTGAAGCTCAGGCTTGCTCAGCAGAATGGAGGCGGCCGCCAGAAGTCCTGGCAGGCGATGGCTTGGAGGATGGCGGAAAGATTGGCGACAGACCCTATCGTTGTCGGGGACTCAATCGATATCGCCTTCACGCTCGAGCACAACGATCATCCGGATTTTGGCGGACTCGAATTTCGGCTTTGCGACTTCCGCCGGACCGCCGTCGCCACCGCTCAATAACCGCTACGCGGCAGCCTGGATCCGCCGCATCAGGTCCATCTGTTCGTCTTTGTTTTCCGCGCCGATCGTGAACGCGTCCAGCAGTCCAAGACTGAGCGCGTACTTGATGGCTTCATCCTGACGCTTTCGCAGTGCACCGGCGCCCAGGATTTTCATCCCCACCAGAGCCTTGCCATTCTTTTTGAATTCGCGCATCACGCTGACTACCGTGTCCGGGTCGGCGTCCATCTGCGCGCCAGCCGGATTGATGCGCACCAGATCGAGGTCAACCCACTCCGATCTTGCCGCTGTGCGTAGCGCTGCAATCGAGTGGCAGGATACCCCATGCGCCCGAATAATGCCCTTCTGCTTTGCCTCGGAGAGCACATCCATGATGCCGCGATAGCGAGTCGTCCAGTCGCCGTCGGTGACGAGGTGGATCAGCATCACGTCGATGTAGTCCGTCCCCAGCTCCCGCCGGAACCGGTCCAGGTCGGCGCGCATGCCTTTCGGGTCGCGTGACATCGATTTGGTCAGCACCGTCACCTT
Organism: Terriglobales bacterium; assembly: GCA_035561515.1. Lineage (NCBI taxonomy): Bacteria > Pseudomonadati > Acidobacteriota > Terriglobia > Terriglobales > Terriglobales bacterium. Next base: position 37,436 of record DATMXP010000001.1, read on the forward strand.
GTCGCGCTTCACGTGCTTCAGGGTCTCGGCTACTCCCGGGTGGCTGCCGTAGGCGTCGGCGGTATCGAAGAAGCGAAGCCCGTTCTCGTAGCCGTTCAGCAACAATCGTGAGAGAGTCTGCACGCCCTGGTCGGTCTGGTGCGAGTGATTGCCAAACCCGAAGGTTCCGGTTCCCATGGCCAGGCGGCTGGTCTGGATGCCGGTTTTGCCGAGCGTGACCGTGTCGGATCCGTTGAACCTGCTGGGCAGGGACATTGCTTTGGAGGCGAGAAACGTGGCGGCAACAGCCTTTGCAGAGTGGGCGAGGAATTCACGACGTCGCATGTCTTCTCCCGGGTCCGACCAGTATAAGCCGCATTCAGAGCGCACTTGGCCCGGACGAGTAGTTAGACGGGACGAACTTCGCCTGGTCAACTTGCCCGGCATGTCGGGTTGCCCAGCAGATTCCAGCAGGTGCGGCCAACTCCATGGAGGGGACCGTAGCTCAAACCTCGTAACACGGTTGTTTAGGAGCGAGGCATGAGTATCTTCACCATTCTGTTCATCGTTCTGCTGATCGCCTGGATTCTGGGATGGGGCGTGTTCCACGTTGCCAGCGGGCTTATTCACCTGCTGATCATCGCGGCCGTCGTGTTCCTGATCCTGCACTTCGTGCGCGGCGCCAGTAGGGCGGTCTAGCGAATCACGTCAGGCCGATACAGAAGAGGGAAGAACTGTCCCTCGAGGTTTTGGCCCTTGGGGATCGCCGGCACGCCTTCGAGCAAGGGCTCGTCGGAGTCGGAGCGAACCCCATCGAGCACGACGTTAATGACTGCGGCACGGCGCGGACGGTCGGTACTGTTCGCGCCGGACCCGTGCATCGTTCGTGCGTGATGGAACGAGCTGTGTCCCTTCTTTAGCTCGGCGCAGACCGGGTTGAACTTCTCCCGAATCTCCTCGGGAAGTACCTGCTTAATCGCATCAAGTTCGCCGGTTAGAACCGGCTTGGGCAAGTCAGGCCATTCGTGACTTCCGGGAACATACTGCACGCAGCCGTTGTCGGGCGTCGAGTCGTCGAGGCCAATCCAGCAGGTGAGGTGCGCGAGCGGCCTGGTGCGCGTCCAGTAGGAATAGTCCTGATGCCAGGCGACAACGCCGCCGTGATGTGGCGGCTTTACGAATAGCTGGTCGTGCCAGAAGCGAACTGCGCCTCCGAGCAGTTGCGACGCGGGAACCAGGAACGCCGGATTCCAGAGCAGGTCGTGGAACGCGGGGCCGACGCGCCATGCGCCGAGCGCATGGAAGAGGATGCGGTCGGGATCGGCAGATTCGTTGGAGTGGTATTCGTAGAAGAGCTCGCGCGGAGAAGTTGGGTCCATCATGAGGGCGAGCTCGGAGCGGAGAGCTTCGATCTGCTCGTCGGTGAGCATGCGAACGCCGGTGAGGAATCCGTTTTCGCGGAAGGAGCGAACCTGCTCGTCGGCGAGCCGATATTGCTGCCAAGCGTCGGCAGTTGCGGGCTGCGGGAAGAGCGAAGTTATGGGGCGATGGTAAAGAGACAGATCCTGCACGAGATCAGTATCTCAGACAGGTGAGCGTTAATCGGCGGCCATTTCGGTTGGAGGCTCGGCGTCGAGCCACGGAGTTTCGGCATTGCTCTCGCGGGCGCTCGCGTTGAGCGAGGCGAGCTCTTGCTCAAGCGCGAGATAAAGCATCTCGACTTGTCTGCGGGTATTCTCCGACGTGACGCTGCTTTCCATTAGTTCGAGCAAGGCCAGACGAACCCTGTGCATCTCCCTTAAAGCACGACTTACTGACACTGCGAAAACCCCAAGCAGGATTGCTTTTTGTGAGAATTGAATTACAGGTAAAAGGTTGCTGTGAGTATTCAAAAAACGAATTGAAGAACACCCCCACCCCCACCCCCTCCGTGATTAGAAAACAAAGCACTTGCACGACAGACCATGAAAACAAAGGACTTATAAGTTGATGATTCTACATCGCTTGCGGGACGGATTTGAAAACAAAGGACTTAGGTGTCAGCCTATAGTCCCAGAGCCTTCAACAACTCCATTTTCAGGATAGCAATTCGGGTGGGGGGAACATGCCAAGGTTTTGAAGTTTATATTTGCCGTTGAATCAGCAACTTACATGAAAACCAGGGCGGGGACCCCCTTGACAACGGATTTTCCAAAACGGGCCGCGGGTGGCGCGGATTGGGCGGATGTGCGCGGATAAACCCGACCGGCGGATGGGGCGGATGGGGCGGATGGGGCGGATAAAGGCGAGGGATTAACGAGTTTTGGGGCCAGACGGCGGATGATCGTTTTGACGACGCGGGGGCGACAAGGCGGTTGCGGCAGCGCCGCGACGGCGAGCGGCGTATGCCCTGACTCTGAGCAGGAAGGACCTTCGGCGCAGGTTACGGGAGGCGTCCCGGAGAGCGCTTGAGGCCGACTTGAAATGGCCGACAAGCGGTTTCATGGGCGTAATTATAGGACGAATCCGAGCCGCAGGCGGCGGAAACGAGCATCCAACCAGAAATGCCAAGGCCGACGATACTAGTTGCGGAGCGGGAGCCCTTCCAGGCGCTGTCGGCGAGGAAACTGGTGCTGGAGACGGCAAAGTTCAACGTGATTACGGCGCACAGCACGCAAGAGGGTCTGGACCTGTTCGCGCAGTTTCCGAAGGTTTCGATGGTGGTGATGGTACAGGACGAGAAGATCGATTGTGAGCGAATCGCGCGGACGATCCGGGAGGCGTCGCCGAAGGCGCCGATCGTGGCGCTGAGCCCCTCAGTGGGAGCAAGGTGCGACTGGGCGGATACGACGCTCTCAAGCCACGATCCGGAGGCGCTGGTGAACTTCGCGCGCTCGCTGCTGGGTGACCCGAGGAACCTGGAATAACCGAGTCCTGAAATTGCGCTACCGCAAGATACTCGACACAGTATGGATGAACTGCGCCGGATCGGAGGATTCCACGGCGTAGTTTGCTTCCGGCAGTTTGTCCTGACCGGTTGTGATCAGGCTCAGCACGGGAGCGTTGGAGTGCTCGCGAAAACACCTGATTACGGCACGCTTCTCGTCGGCGGGGACCGAATGGCCGATGACGAGTAAATCCGCGGTCTCGCGACAGGACTGCAATGCCTCAGAGCGTCCAAGGGCGGAAACCACACGACATCCCAGATGCCCGAGAAGTATCTGACGGGTCAGTGAAAGGGAAGGGTTCCAAGAGACACAGATAACCCGTTTGCCGAGGTTGTCGCCTTTTAAACGCTCCATGGTTGGCACATTGTAACGCGGCAGTTTGCGCTCTGGATGGGCATTTTCGTTATCACCCGGATAAATTTCACCTTGGCTGGGTTGGGCCGACGAATTCTTCCCGAAGGCGGCAGCCGATGTCTCCAGCGAACTTACTGGTTCGGCTTGGCCGCGCGCCAGGTCTCAAGGTCTTGGATATCAGTTACGGAAATGCGGCGCATATAGCCGCACGGGCACTCGGAGACTATCTCCTGCGCGATGCGGGGGGGTGGATCGGACGAGCGAAGGACCGCGACTCTTTTGTGACAAAGAGGGCACGTGTAACCGACGAAAACGAGTTCGGGAGGCATTGGGGACCAGCTTGGGCCTAGGAGTTTCAAGCAGAGTATCACGTTATTGAGGTGGGTAGAGGCGCTATTCCATGCCAACCGGGCAGTTATGAAGGGTTATGGAACCCTTATAAATGCCGGAGCCGGCCGGCCAGTCGCGGAATTTCGAGGTTAACTGATAACTCCAAGGGTCGAACTATTTCCGATGGAGATCGATTTTGCGATAGAGCAGGCGTTCCTGGCGGATGTGCAGCTCGCCGGTTAAGCGGTCGCCGTTGAGCACGAACGTCCAGTCGTCGTCGGCGCGATAGTTGCAGGAGAGAACGTTCTTCGCGTCGTCGAAGGTGCAGCCGAGGGCACCCATGAATTGCTTCTCGCCATTCACGATCTTGTAGGCGTCGATCTTGAGTTTGCCGCCGGCGTTCGGGTCGGGAGCGATCTCGTATATAACGTGCTCGTTATGGCAGGGTGAATCGGGCACGGTGCATAACGACTCGCCTTCCCACGTACCGGTTACGGGCGAAGGCTTGTTGGCGGCGACGAGAGAAAGCGACCAGAAGAGGAGCAGAAGCAAGCGGAGTCTCATGGCGTGAGAGTATGCAGGATCGATTGCGATGAGGGAAGACGCGTGGGTGAGGGTGAATCGACCCTGCCGGGTTTCGGATTCAGTGGACTCCCAGGTTAGCGTCCAAAAACGGACGCGAACCTGGGGCACGGGAACGGTTGTGGTTGCACCGGTACGTGGGTTAACTGTCCAGTGGTAAACCCGCATGACGAGAACACGTTCGTTACTGACGTCAATTCCTCACCCAATGTTCATGCCGATCTTGCACGCCTTAAAGATGTTTCCAGAGAACAGATTAGAACGAATGTTTGAACCCTTTGGACCGAGGTCGAGCAGTTCTCCATTGGGCAGATAGGTTCGCAACGAGATGTCGATCTCCGCTTCTGCTTCCAAACGTTTGCGGATGTCGAGAATTGTTATACCCGAATCCTTATCCGTGAGGGTAAATGAGTCTGCTGTTCCCTTAACCTCGTATAGGTCTTTGTCTTGCCCGTAGAGATTGTTCTTGCGAACAGAAGCGATACGTTGGCCAGTACTGTCATGTATGTCGAGGTCAACAGCTAGATATCCATCCTCTTGTCTGAATACGTTGATCAGAGGACGATTTTGATATGCGATTATGGTCGGAGTATCAATAAAAGTATTACCGCCAAGCCTGATGGTGAACTGTTTTTCCTTTAGCCACATAGCGCATGGAATTGTAGTACGTGAGTTGCTACCGTAGGCGATTGTAACTACTTCGTTGTCAGACGTAAGGTATGACGCGAGGGAGTATCCATAATTTGGGTACATCACATCGCTCGACGAATTGGTTGGCGACATTCCTGACACGAGGAGAGAACTCAGATTTGCCCCTTTCAGCTGAGTACCCTAAAATAGAGGTATGAGTTCCCGCCTAAGTGTTATTGCCCAACCTTGTCCAGTGTGTCGTGGTCGTCGTACGGATTCGAATGGCCGGTTGTGTCCGGCGTGCCACGGAGCGGGCGAGGTAACGGCAGAGTCGAAGGGATCGCTGCAGTTCAGACAGAAGTAGCGGACAAGAGTGACTGGTCCACAGGACTGTTCAGGCCCATAGATAAAGGTAGAGGCTGGAGTGTCTGTTTTACACAGGCACAAAGGCGGCGGACAAGAGTGTCCGCCCTAGACGAGACATCCCCCCACACAAGCTGAATTTGTCTCTGGCTGATATTGCGATTCGGCGAATGTCATTTCACTCTGAGACAAAGCGCTGATCTTCTTTTTATCTCCCTTTCCTCTAAGTCTCGATAATTCAGCAACTTAAGTCATCTGGCAAAGCCTGGCGGATTTTGGTCGGGCGCTTGCACCTTTATGTTTCGCCTCTTTGCGTCCGTATGGGCGAAGCGGCCGGAGACCGAAGGTGAGCCAGTTAACAGTATTGATCTTCACGGACGACCCGGAATTCGCGCACATGATCGTGGCGCGGTGGCAGACGGAGCGTACGGTACCGAGCTTCCTGATCAGCAGCGAAGCCACGTGGGAGAAGGACAAGGGAATCGACGTCGACCTGGCGATTGTGGGTCCACTGGAAAGCGACAACCCGGTGGAAGCGCTGAAGCGGATCGAGTATGGGTTCCGTCCGACGCTGTACGTGGCGTCGCGGGTGGCGAATGCGGTGAGCGTGAAGGCCGCGCATCCGCGGGTGCTGGTGCTGAACGACTACGAAGGCTGGGTGAACGCCGTGGTGCTTCTTGCGGGAGAAGCGCTGCGCCGGGTGGATGCAACGATTCGGGCGAAGAAGGCGGAGCAGAGCGTGTCGGCGGCACAAAGGCACGCGATGCTGGGCCGGTACATGCTCGACATGCGGCACAGCCTGAACAATGCGTTGACGTCGATTATGGGGAATTCCGAACTGCTGCTGCTGGAGCCGGGGAAGGTGTCGGCGGACGTGCGGGAGCAGATCGAGACGATCCATAGCATGTCGATGCGGGTGCACGAGATCATCCAGAGATTCACGTCGCTGGAGACGGAGATGAGCTTTGCGGACAGGCAGTCTCAGCATGAGATGCCGGTAGGGATGCACAGCTTCGTGAGTGGCGACTGAAACTGAGACGAATAACGTAAACGTTTGAAAACAAAGTGGATTTAGTTGAGACAAAAGACAGGGCGAGGCTGTGGATTGGTGGGGTGATTGCACCTTGTCTCAGGTTTGAGGTTAAACGGTGTCGCTGAAGAAGGTATTGATCGTCGATGACTCGCTGGCCGAGACCCGGTTGATGCAATCGGTGCTCGAGCAGGCCGGCTACTGGCCGGTGGCATTGAACGATCCAACGCGACTGGAACAGATGTTGGAGATGGAGCATCCGGGATTGATTCTGCTGGATGTGGTGATGCCGAACCGAAACGGCTTCCAGGCGTGCCGCGATCTGAAAAACCACGAAGAGTTCAGCAGGATTCCGATTGTGTTCGTTACGTCGAAGAACACACCAAGCGACAAATTCTGGGCAGAGCGCCAGGGTGGCGATGGATTCATCGGCAAGCCATTCACGGCGCAGGAACTGATTTCTGAAGTACGCAAGTTTTTGTAAGCGATGACGCAGGATCCACAACTCGAAGCGAACGCGCCGGACGGAGGAGAAGTTGCCGTCGCAGAACAACTGCCGGAACGGCAGTACTGCGTGTTTCGGTCGGGAAGAGAACGCTATTGCCTGGCGGTGCTGGACACGGAAGAAGTGGTGGAGTGGCCGTTGGTGACGAGGATCCCGCTGGCTCCGGCGTTCCTGATGGGAGTGTTCAACCTGCGCGGGAAGATTGTGCCGGTGATTGATATCGCGTTCACGGAAGGGCATCGGGCGGACCTGACGCCGAAGCACGTGGTGGTGGCGCAGCTTCCGGCGAATGACGAACGTGACGAGATCAGGATTGGGATTGCGTCCGATGAAGTGATTGGGACGTATACGACGACGGAGCCGTTGTTGGTGGATGAGGCTCCGCAGGAAGTTCCGCACTGCTGCGGGATGTTGAGATTTGAAGATCGGTTGGCGCTGGCGCTGGATCTGAAGCTGGTGGTTGAGAGCTTTCCGGTGCCGACAATTTAGTAGTGAGTGGTTGGGAGTCAGTAGTCAGGAATTTTGGGGCTGGCGAGTTGGTTGGGCCAGCTACCGGAGGAAGTCATGAAAGGTCGGTTGAGTTCGACCGTATGGGTTGTGCTGGCGTTGAGCCTGGGCGTGATGGCCCTGGCGTACAGCGCGGGCGCGAAATCAGGTGGCGTTGGCTTGCTGGAAGGCTTCGGCACGGCGGGTGGTCCGATGTTGGTATTCGCCGGGCTGCTGGCGATTGGGGCGGGCCTTTGCGCGATGTTCGTGGGCGGCGGGGGATCGAATTCGCACCTGGAATCGTTTGCCGAAAAGCTGGCGGCGGGACAGTTCGATTCGCGGCTCGAGAGCTCGGGTCCGCTGTCGGAGAGCCTGAACCGCGTAGCCGAAAGGCTGCAGCGGTCGACCCGCGACCAGGCGGCACAGGAGTCGTTGCAGAGGAGCGTGACGGAGTTCCTGACGATTGTGAGCCAGATCGCCCGCGGTGACCTGACGCTGCGCGGGAAGGTGACGAACGACGCGCTGGGCAACGTGGTGGACTCGGTCAACTACATGCTCGACAACTTCACGAAGGTGCTGGAGCGCGTGCGGAAGGCGGCTATCGACGTCCAGACGAGCGCGAGCGACATTCTGATTTCGTCGGAAGAGATGGCGAGCGGTGCGAACCAGCAGGACCAGGAAATTACGAATACGTCTTCGGCGGTGGAAGAGCTGACGGTGTCGATGAAGCAGGTGTCGAACAACGCGGAAGCCAGTGCCGAGGCGGCACGGCGCGCGTTGGATGCGGCGGAGCAGGGCAACCGCTCGGTGCGCGACACGCTGGAAGGCATGCAGAGGATTCGCGCGTCGGTGCAGGCGACGGCGAAGAAGATCAAGTCGCTGGGCGACCGGTCGCTGGAGATTTCCGACATCGTGAAAGTGATCAACGACATTACAGAGCAAACGAACCTGTTGGCTCTGAACGCCGCAATCGAAGCCGCGCGAGCCGGTGAAGCCGGCCGCGGTTTCGCGGTGGTCGCGGATGAAGTCCGTAAGCTGGCGGAACACTCGCGGACGGCGACGAAGGATATTTCGGCGTTGATCAAGTCCATCCAGGCGGAAACGAATGAGGCCGTCGTGGTGATGGAAGAAGGCACGAAGGAAGTGGAAGTCGGAGCAAGGCTGGCGGATCAGGCCGGTAAGGCGCTGGAAGCGATTTCGAGCGTGGTACGGCAGTCGGCAGAACTGGTGCAGGAGATTTCGTTGGCGTCGAAGCAGCAGGTGCGTGGCACGGAAGGCGTCGCAAACGCGATGCAGATTATCTCGGCCATCACGCGGCAGACGTCGCAGGGAACAAGGCAGACGGCCCGCACGGTGGAGCAGATGGTGAAGCTCTCCGAGCAACTGAACGAAGCGCTGTCGCAGTTCAAGGTCTCGACCAACGGCGCGACTCCCGCGGCGGCAGCAGTGGCCGTAGGCGGGCGCGAGTTGGTTGCAGCCGGAGCTGTGAAGCAAGGAAATGGAAACGGAAGCCGCTATTAACTTGCAGTGACGTTGGATGGCCATGAGTGTTGTGACCAATTTCGATATGGGTTCGAACCTGACCGAGCATGAGTTGGGTGAGATCGCCGCGCTGGTGGAGAAGAGGTCGGGAATCCTGTTTGACGAATCGCGCGAGCGGTTCTTCTCGACACGGGTTAAGGAACACTTTCTTTCGAAGCGCCTGGCGCGGGGCAGCGACCTGGTGCGGGTAATCAAGAGTTCCAACGTGGAATACGAGTCGCTGCTGGAGCGGTTGCTCACGCAGGAGACGTCGTTCTTCCGGTATCCGGATGTATTCGACGCGATGGAAAAGAAGGTCTTGCCGGAACTTCACGTGAAGAAGTTCTGGGAGAACCCCCGAAACCTGCGCCTGTGGTGCGCGGGATGTTCGACGGGGGAAGAGGCGTATTCGATCGCGATCACGGTGGCGGAGTCGCTGGACTTCGCGGAAGCGTGGAATATCCAGCTTCTCGCCAGCGATATCAGCCGGAAGGCGTTGCAACATGCGGAGCGTGGCGTTTATTCGCGACGCGCATTAGGCGAGTTGCAGCCAAAGCAGATCGAAACATGTTTCGCGAAAGTCGGCGACCAGTTCATGGTGAAGCCGCGCCTGCGGAACCTGGTGACGTTCCAGCAGATGAACCTGGTGGAGACAACCTATATAGGTCGATTCGACGCGATCTTCTGCATGAACGTGCTGATTTATTTCTCGGAAGAGAAGCGGCGCGAGGTGATCCAAAGGCTGTATGAAGCGCTGGATCCGGGCGGGTACCTGTTCCTGGGCCACGCCGATTACCTCGGCAATGCGGGAGTAAAGCTGGAAACAATCGTTCACAAAGACGTGCGACTGTACCGCAAACCGATACAGAGTTCGAGGTACAGCAGCGCGAGTTCAGGAGAAGAGCAACAGTGAGTTCGGCCGGACCGGACATGAGCGAAGTCTTCCTGCTGGAAGCATCGGAACACCTGCAATTTTTGCGCGAGTACTCGAGCATCTTGCAGGATCCGTACCCAGCGGCGGAAGACCTGGAGCGTCTGTACGTCGCTGCCCACACACTGGTGGGCTCGTCCGGACTGTATGGATTTCCACGACTGGCGGAAGTCGCGGGCAAACTGGCGCACATCTTCCAATACGTACTGAACGCGGGCATCAGCCAGGAATCGGCCAGCCCGCTGGTTGAATTTATCTACGAAGCGATCGCGACGCTCGAGTCCGACCTGCTGATGATCAGCGCGAACGGGATCGAGGCGGAAGAAGAGATCGCCGCATTCAAGCAGAAGTATCCGTTTGCGTTCTCCACCGAACCAGCGCTCGACGAGAACGCTGCGCAAGACGCGGCGTCCGCACAGGCGACCTCCGATCAACAAAGTGCGGAGGACGGAACGGTTCCAAGTCGCACCCCCGACGAAACTCGCGTCGAGCATGAAGCGCCCGCAAGCATTCCGGACCTTGAGCCGGATATGGAAGTTCCGGCGGAGGTGCTGGAGTTCTTCGTTCCGGAGGCGGAAGAACATTTACAGATCATCACCGAGTGCCTGCTGGCGCTTGAGGCAAACCCAGACCAAGAAAATATCCATCGCTTGTTCCGCGCGATGCACACGATCAAGGGATCGGCAGCACAAGTCGGGTTACAGCGAATTTCGCGGGTTGCGCACCGGGCAGAAGACCTGATTGGAAGACTGCGTGATGGCGAGTTGCAGCCGAGCGCTTCGATCATCGATATCTGCCTCGAGTCGGTGGATACGCTCAAAAAGTTCCTTTACTCGCAGTGGAACGACGAAGCGACGATGCAAACGACAGTTAAGTCGTTGCTGACGCGCATTGCGAAACTCGCGCCCGAAGAGCAGGAAGAGGGCGCAGCGCCGAAAGCGATTCCGATGGCGGCGCAAGCCGAACAGAGTGTTTCGGCTGCAGAAGAACAAGTTGCGGGGGTTTCTGGCGATTCTCCCGATCTCTCGACCACTCCCAGCCTCGATGAAAGGACCATTGAGGAAGGGGCAGCATCCACCCAACTCGAATCCGAACCGGCCGAGACACCGGAAACGGTGGTGGCCAAGAAGGCACCCACGGCAACGCCGCAGTCGAAGTCGGTTCGTATTTCCCTGGAACGCCTGGACCGCATGATGAACGCGGTGGGCGAGTTAGTCATCAACCGCACCCGCATGCTGGGCCGTGTGGCAGAACTGGAACGACTGGCCGACGTGCTGAACTTCTCCAAGGCACGCATGAGCGACAAGATCGGCGAGTTCCAGGAGAAGTACGAGTTCAACCAGATCCCGAGTCCGCGGCAATCGCGCGGACCACAGCCGTTTACGCCTTCGTTTGGAAGCCCGTTTGGGTCGCCTGAGAGCAGCTTCGGTGGTACACGTGACCCCTTCCCATTCCGCGGGGGTTATTCGAGCTACTCGCATGGGTTCGATCCGTCGCTGGCGGAGTTCAGCGAACTGGAGATGGACCGTTACGACGAGTTCAACATCCTGTCGCGGTCGCTCACGGAGATTTCGGCTGATATCACCGAAGTCCTGAGCCAGCTTGACGGATTCGTCCGCAAGGTGGACGGAGACATCGATGAGTTCACGAAGCTTGCGCATCGTTTGCAGGATGAAATCACCCAATCGCGCATGGTGCCTATCGGCAACCTGTACACGCGAATTGCGAGAACAGCACGCGATGCGGCCAAGGCTTCGAACAAGCTGATCGAGTTGCAACTGGAAGGCGCCGAGACCGAACTCGACAACAACATCATCCAGCAGATCGGCGATCCGCTGCTGCACCTGGTGCGGAACGCGGTTGCGCACGGCTTGGAACGTGCCGACGAGCGCTACGAAAACGGGAAGCCGGATCACGGCAACCTGTTTGTGCGCGCGTACCACCGCGGCAACCATATCTATATAGAAGTAGAAGACGACGGCCGCGGCATGGATTACGAAAAGATCCGCGCGACCGGAATCGAACTGGGCTTAATTACGGCGGACCAGGCAGCGCAGATGGACGAGCACTCGCTGCTTGAGTTGATTTTCCACCCGGGATTCTCGACGGCTCCCCGCAAGACGGAACTTGCCGGACGGGGTGTTGGCCTCGACGTGGTGCGTGCCAATGTGGCTGCCCTCAACGGCGAGATCGAGATCGATACGCAGAAAGGCCTCGGAACCCGCTTCACGCTGAAGGTTCCGCTGACGCTGATCATTTCGCAAGCGCTGTTCGTGCGCTGCGGCGATGCGCAGTTTGCATTCCCGCTGTCGTTCGTGGAAGAGATCCGGCGGATCAGCGATGCGGAGATCGAAGAAGTTGGCGGCAAGCTGCTGACGAAGGTTCGCGATGTCGTCACCGAAGTGGTGCGACTGGATAAAGAGCTTGGGCTGCCCACGATCCAGGCGACGAATGGGTTCTATCGCCTGGTGCTGGTGAACGTCGGCGCGCGGCAGGTTGGCATCGTGGTGGAAGAGGTCCTGCGTAAGGACGAAATTGTTATCAAGAACCTCGGCGAGTATCTGCGGAACGTGAAGCTGTTCCCGGGAGCGACGATTGCGCCAGATGGCAAGCTGATCATGCTGGTCGATGTAAACCGGCTGGTTGCGGGCGAAGCGGTAGAGAAACGTCCATTGCTGCTTTCGAACGCGATTTCACGAATGTTTGCGCCAGGAGCTTTGGCGGTTGCGGCAGGCACCATACCGCCGGCTGCAATCGTGGATGTGGCACCGGAGAAAGTCATCGTGCTGGCCGACGACTCCATCAGCGTACGCAAGTTCGTGGGACGCATGTTGGAGAAAGCCGGTTATCGCGTGAAGCTGGCCTCCGACGGATTGGAAGCGCTGGAGATTGTTTCGCAGGGCGGTTGCGACCTGATTATCACCGACCTGGAAATGCCGCGGACGAATGGTTACGAGTTGATGATGCACCTGCGCCAGAACCCGGCGGTGGCGGCAATTCCAGTAATGGTTGTGACGTCGCGAGCGGGCGAGAAACATCGCGACCGTGCCTTCGCGGAAGGCGCGCGCGGATTCCTGGTGAAACCGGTGCAGGAAGATCAGTTGCTTGAGGCAGTAGGAAAGTTGATTGGCGGAGCGTCGCGACGCGCAGAGATTGCGGTAGCGGCGAATGTGAACGCGTAGATGATGCAAGCCGGACAACGCGTGCGAGTGCTGATCGTGGACGATTCCACGTTCATGCGCAAGGTGCTGCAAAGCATTCTAGCGACGGACCCGCAGATCGAGGTGATCGGCGAAGCTCGCGATGGCAGGGAAGCGATTGCGATGAACGAATCGCTGCGTCCGGATGTGATCAGCATGGACATCATGATGCCGCACGTAGATGGGTTGCAGGCGACAGAACAGATCATGGCGCATAACCCGCGCCCGATCGTGATTGTGAGTTCCGAAGCGAAGGAAGGCGCCGAAGCGACATTACGCTCGCTGGAGTTGGGCGCGATCGATTTTGTTCCGAAGCCGAGCAGCGGTATCGACCTGGACATGAACAGCATTCGTGATGAGATCTGCCGGAAGCTGAAAGTAGCAGCGCGAGTGCGAGTTGTGCGAAATGCGAGGAATGCAGGCGTGGAGAAAGCACGCGGAACGTTGGCGAACAGTCCGTATGTGAAGGCAGCGCCGTCGAACGGAAACGGAAATGGCACGCAGGCGAGCACCTCGTCGGGCGGAAACGGGTCGAGGCATCCGCTGGTGGTGATGGCGGCTTCGACGGGCGGTCCGCAGACATTGATGCAACTGGTGCCGGCGATTCCGAGAGAGTTCCCCGGATCGTTGATCCTGGTACAACACATGCCCGGCACGTTTACTACACAGTTCAGCAAGCAACTGGCCGAAGCTGCGCAGGTGCGCGTGAAGGAAGCGGAACACGGCGAAGAGTTGCAGCCGGGAACGATATATGTGTGTCCGGGATCACATCATCTGCGCGTGACCGGAAGCGGACGGATCGACTTGCATGAAGGCGAGCGGATCGATGGATATCGTCCGTGCGCGAACGTGACGATGGAATCGGCGGCGGCATTTGCCGGCCCGATGTGCGTGGGCGTTGTGCTGACCGGAATGGGCGGGGACGGCGCGAAAGGCGTACAGGCGGTGAAGGCAAACGGCGGATACGTGATCGCACAGGATGAGAGTACTTCGGTGATCTTTGGCATGCCGGCCGAGGCCATTAAAACTGGGGCCGTAGACCAGGTGCTGGCGATGGAGGCCATCCCGGCGGCGATTGAGAAACGGTCGATGTACCTGATGGGCGCGTCGAAAGTAGGGGCAGTGTGAGATTGCATCGTCCCAATCGAAAGAGAGTGAAGACCACACCTGGGCAGCAGGTGATCCTGTTCAAGGTGGATGGCACGACCTTTGCGATTGCTGCATCGTCGGTAAATGAGATCCAGAGTTTAGAGGACCTGAAGTCGCTGGGAACGGCGGGCCGGCGATTCGGCAAAGTACATCACACGGTGGAGCGCGATGGCCGCAAATACTGGGTGGTGGATGCGAACATCCACTTTGGCCTGTTGCCGACCCACAGTTCGCGTGTGTTGCTGCTGGCGGAGTATCCGGTGGCGGTGAAGGTCGACGGTATCGATCGCATGACGGAGATTGCGCGAGTGCTGCCGTTGCCGCAGGCGTTTAAAGGCGATGAGTGCAGTTGGTACCTGGGGCTGACGCTGATTGAAGGACAGGTCATTCCCGTGGTGAATCCGGCGGCGTTCCTGTCGAATTTCGAACTGGGAGCGCTGGAATCCATGGTGCCAACCGGGGCGAATGAGTTTTCGGGAGCGATGGCATGAGTGCGGCGCAAGATCAGTTCGTGCTGTTTCCGCTGGGGAAGAAGCGCTTCGCGCTTCCAGCGGAGCGAGTCACGGAACTGGCGCGCATGGATCTGCTGCATGAGTTTCCGAGCAATACGCCGCTGGTGAATGGAGTACTGGTGCGAAGGGGAGAACTGATTCCGGTATGCGATGTGGCGCAGGTGCTGGTTGGCGCCGACGCACCGGTGCGGAAGTTCTACCTGATCGCAAAGAGAAAGTTCGAGAAGGCGGAAGAGAGATCGGCGATTCCGGTGAGCGGCGATTGCGAATTGACGTCGAGCAAACTGCTGCCGCCGACCGGGAAACTGGCTACGTATGTGGCGGGATTGCTGTCGTTGCAGGAAGAGATCGTTGAGGTTATCGACCTGGAGAAGGTGATGTCGGAGGTGGCGCAATGAACACGGCCGCGGCAGCCATCGGGAAGCTCCTGGTGATCGACAGCAACGTTCTGTTTGCGAAGCGATTGTCGACGGCGTTGCGCGACCAGGGGTTTGATGTTGTGCATGCGATGGATGCGCCGTTCGCGCTGACGATGCTGGAATGGGACACGCCGAACCTGATTCTATGCGCTACGAACCTGCGCGAGATGAATGCGTTCGACATCGTGCCGATCCTGCACCAGGACCAGAAGACGGCGCAGATTCCGGTGATCGCGATTGGTGACGATGGCGAGCAGGGATTGATGGCGGCGTATCGGGCCGGTTGCGACGATTGCGTCAGCCGCCAGCAAGGCGCCGAGGCGATCGCGAACCAGGTAAGGCAGTTCCTGCGGAGCCGGGAAGAAGGATTCCATCCGACGCAGATGCTGGAGAGTTCGTTGACAGCACTGGAAGGGAATTTGTCGCACCTGGACTTGCCGGGGGTGATCCAGATGCTGAGTCATTCGCGACAGTCGGGATCGCTGCATATTAACTCTGGCGATACGGATGGAGTAATCGTCTTCGACAATGGGCAAGTTACGCATGCGGAGGCGAATGATCAGGTAGGCGACGATGCGGTGATCAAGATCGTGAAGAACTGCAATCGTGCCGAGACGGGTGTGTACAAGTTTGTTCATGGGTTTACTCCGGCGACGAGGACCGTGATGTGTTCGGCGACCGAGCTGATGTTGCAGGCGCTGCGGGAGATCGACGAGGACGGCCGGGGAACGGATGAGGTGCTGTTATGACCGCGCCGATCGTGTATTTCATCGACGACAGCGCAACGATGCGCGAGGTAATCAAGATTGCTTTCCGGCGCGAGAACATCGACGTGGTGGCTTGTCATGATGGTGACAGCGCGCTGGCGCAGATGTCGCAACAGCGTCCGGACGTGGTGATCACGGACGTGATCATGCCGGGCAAGGATGGCTACGAAGTCTGCCAGAGCATCAAGCAGAGTCCGGCACTGGGTGCGACGCCGGTGGTGCTGATGTCCGGCGTGGTGAACAAGCAGGTGGCGGAGAAGGCGTTTGCGGTGAAGGCGGATGAACTCATCCGGAAGCCGTTCCAGCCGGGAGATCTGATTGGCCGGGTCAAGCAACTGCTTAGCAACAAAGGGATCAAACAGGCTCCGGCGGCTCCAGTGGCGCCGATCAGCCAGCCAGTGCCGCAGGTCGCTCCGACACCGGCAGCGCATGCACCGATTCCGGCGAATACGGCGGCGACACTGAGCAGCATCTTTGCGTCGGCGTCGAAGCCGAATGGGAATGGCGGGAATGGACATTCGTCGCCGATGAGGTTTGGGAATGCAGCTCCGGCGGCGACGGCTGTCGCAGCGCCTGTCTCAAATCAGGCGTCGGCGTCTCGAATCGCAACAGGCGGGGCGGATGTGGCGAAGCTAAAGATAGAGATCTTAAGGCTTGAGCATCTGGTCAAGAAATTGCAGTCAGAATTAGCAGCCGAACGCGAATATGCGCGGGCTCTTGAAGAGCACATCAAGACGCTGCAAGAGAGCGAGTAGGCGAAGAGTTTGGGCCGAACACGAGGGTGAGTTGCAGTCAGGGCCGAACCAAGGGAGAGTAGTGGGTCGAACCTAAGGGGATCTCGAGCACGACGGCGAGTGCGCGCGCACCCGCCGTAAACTATCTAGCACGTTTGTGCCGCGGCAGTATTGCATAGGCGGCACCTGAAAGGCGTCTAGCAGTTGGAGACGCCTTTTGTGTTGTTTACATCAGAATTCCTGTTTTTCATCCCTGATACATAGTGACGTTCGAGCCGGATGGTAGTCCAATATCC
This sequence comes from Terriglobales bacterium, assembly GCA_035561515.1. Taxonomy (NCBI): domain Bacteria; kingdom Pseudomonadati; phylum Acidobacteriota; class Terriglobia; order Terriglobales; species Terriglobales bacterium. The sequence continues at coordinate 54,151 of DATMXP010000001.1, forward strand.
GCGAGGAGCCAGACGATGATTCGACGTGTGCTTTCTTCCTTGTTTGTTGCCGTATTCATTTCAACCGTATTTGCCGCGACGCCGGCGCCTCAGAATGTGGATCTGACGGCACCCGATGGCGTGAAACTAAAAGCTACTTATTATCCAGCGGGCAAGGCGGGCCCCGGTGTTTTGCTGATGCACCAGTGCAACCGGGACCGGAAGATGTGGGCCGATATCGCTCCGAAGATGGCTGAGGCCGGCATGAACGTGCTGGCGCTCGACTTCCGCGGATTCGGTGAAAGCGGAGGCACGAAGTTCGACCAGATGCCGCCCCAGGAGAGAGGGCAAGCGGTAACGCAGGTGTGGCCGAAGGATGTGGACGTTGCGTTCCAGTACCTGATCTCGCAGAAGGGCGTAACGAAGACGGTCATCGGTGCGGCGGGCGCGAGCTGCGGTGTGAACCAGTCGATCCAGTTGGCGAGCCGGCATCCGGAGGTGAAGTCGCTGGTGCTGCTGTCGGGAAATACCGATGCCGATGGGCGGCGTTTTCTGCGTAATGCCAAGGACCTGCCGTTGTTCGGGTCGGCGGCGGATGACGACGGTGGTGCGGTGGAAATGATGCAGTGGATCCTGAGCTTGTCGCCGAATCCGGCCAATACGTTCCAGCGGTATGCGACAGGCGGGCACGGCATCGAGATGTTTGCGCCGCATCCGGACCTGACGGATCACGTGCTGAACTGGTTCAAGACAACACTGATCAAGACCCCGGGCAAAGCCCCGGAGAACAAGAATGCCAGCTTCCGCGGCGCGAGTATCCTGGAGGCGATTGATTCGGCGGGAGGCCCGGCGAAGGCGGCAGAGATGCTGGCGAAGGCGAGAGAGAAAGATCCAAAGGCCAAGCCATTTCCGGAAGCGGTCGTCAACCTGCTGGGGTACGAGCATCTTCAGTCGGGAGACGGCAAAGGCGCCATTGAGATATTCAAGCTGAACCAGCAGGCGTATCCGGATTCGGCGAACGTCTACGACAGCTTGTCTGACGGATACCTCGCTGACGGGCAGACAGACCTGGCGTTGCGCAATGCCAAGACCGCTCTGAACATGCTGGAAAAAGATACGACTACTCCGGAAGCAACAAAGCAAGCCATCCGGCAGAGCGCAGAGCAGAAGATCAAACAGATCAGCAGCGGGCAATAGAGCTTAGAGAGCGCTGTAAAGTCTGCGATCCCAAACCAAAACGAAAGGGGTGCTGCGGCACCCCTCTTGTTTCCTTGTTGAGTCTGCGATATTGAAATCAGCCGCTTTTTTGCAAACCTTAATGTTGGCTTTAGAGCCGCAAAAAGCTGATTTGTTCCATTTTCGTAACAAGTTTCAGATTATCTGCCGTTCCAGAAAGCGCGGCCGATCTACGGAAGCGGATAAAGAGTTCCGCTTCCGCAGATCGCATCTCTCCTTCTTTTAGCTCACACCGTAAGTGCTGGTGTCGGACAAGTGTTCTTCCGTGAGTGGAAGTAACTGATCCGATAGGCAAAGGTATTGGTTGCGAGCACTGCCGGGAGTACTATCGGGGCGATGCTGGACTCGAAAACACTCCGTTCGCCTACTGTCGGAGTTACCGCATGAACGAGAACCGCAGCAGCAACGAGGTCTGGACTCGAACTAAATACGTGTACGACGGCGACGGCAACCGCGTGAAGAAGAACGCCGGCGTGCTCTACTGGGGAACAGGGCCACTTGCCGAAAGCGACCTCGCAGGTACCATCACTTCCGATTACATCTACTTCAACGGAAAGCGTATAGCTCGGGTTGACCCCAGTTGCTGCGGAGGCCAACCTGCCTACCGCTACTACTTCTCCGACCACCTCGGCTCCGCCAGCGTCGTCACCAACGAGACGGTCTGGACGATCCTAGAAGAGTCCGACTACTACCCCTATGGCGGCGAACGAGTTATCGTCGACAACGACCCCAACCACTTCAAGTTCACCGGCAAAGAACGCGATACCGAGACCGGCCTCGACTATTTCGGGGCCAGGTACCATGTAAGTACGGTGGGACGATTTCTCAGTCCCGACCCCGGAAATGCGAGTGCTGAACAAGGTGACCCGCAGAGCTGGAATGGATATGCCTATGCTGGAAACAACCCACTTACCTTCACCGATCCGGATGGAATGAACTACAAGGTCTGCGACAATGAAGGAAAGAACTGTGCAGACCTAAAGGACGAGCAATTTCAGCAGTATTTGAAGGATAACGACAAAGTTAGCATAACCGCTTCAGGAAAACTTGAGATTACTCTTCCCGATGGTGCTAAGCAGACAATTGGCACCGCTACATACTACAACGAGAAAATACCGCAGATGTTCGACTCAGTTGAGCGCATGGCGGGCTTGCCCGTGCGGGCAACTGCTGCGGCCACAATGACTTTCGTGCAAATGGCTGGACCGGGAATATTGAATGCATCCCGAGCAGGCTTGGAATTCGGCAGTATCGGGATCTCGAGAGCGGGAGAAGTGCTTAACATACTTCAAAAAGCTCGGAGTGTAGTCGGAAATCAAGGTATCACAGTAAGTAGCCGGGAGGCAGCAGAGCAAGCTGCAAAAGAATGGGTTGGGCAAGGGGCACGCCCGATTACTGATCGAGTCACCGGAAAGGTAGTCGGTCAAATCAGCGCTGACGGCACAAAAGTCGCTCGATACACAAGCGCGCATACGAAAGGCTATATCAACCTCGTAAACAAAGCCACTGGCGGCAATCTTCATGTGAGGTGGTAAAGATGACCCAGCAAGAACTGGAATGTCTTAAGTCCAACGTCGGGCAACTTGTCGAGATCAGAACTCGGCAAGGGGAGCACCTTCTCATTAAGCCGATCTCTATTTTTGATAGCGAATCCGACCCGGACCTTTTTTTTTGGGATGTAACTGCGGACGCGGATAAACCGGATTCGGAGCGAACTGAAGCGTGTGCTCTTCCCTTGTCAGAAATCGTATCCGTGAAGTCTCTGCGTTGATCGGACTGATTAGATAATCGTGTCGGCTCCCGGGCCTCTGAGTAGACTTGGATCGCTCAAGAACCAAGGCTTGGAGAAAGCGAGCCGAGCACATGAAGATTGTAGGTTGTGACTTACACACTCGCTATCGTGTCCCATGTAACACGGGAGTTATATAAGTACCGTGCCCCACCGCAATCCCATCAGGAAGGTTCTTGTCACCACGCCGAAGACGCCTGACCGGTGACACAAACGACCTGACTACCGTCCGCGTCCACATCGAGTTCTTTCCCATTCAACTCTCTGTGTCTCTGCGTCTCGTGGTCATCTTTTCGTTCCATTTCGGCACAACCCGCTCCGGAGTATGTCAAGGGGGTCACCGAGCCCTTTTCCCCGCATCCCGCTGAAAGCACTCGCCAAATAAATTTCAAAACCGTGGCGCGATGCCCCCACCCAAATTGCTATCCTGAAAATATAGGTGGTGAAGACAAATTTTCCGTCTCACCACCTTTCGCTTTTATCCGATAACCGACAACCATTCACAAGGTGAATGGAATCAATATTTTGACTTTTAACCCCTTTGTTTCCCGTGAACTAGCGAAAAATCTACCCGTAAGTTGTTGATTCTGCTGCGCAGGGGTGGGGGAGGGATACTTAATGGGTACAGGCCGGGCGCATGCCCGACAGATTGACCAGGTAGCTAGTGGTCCAGCGGAAGAGATGCAACATGCCGCCACAACCGTCGCATGGTTCTCTAGCGGCTCACTTCTAGCTCGGTCGGCGTCGTGACGTTGACCGGGTGGCCCGCTCCTGGATTCTGGCGGATTACAACCGTCGTCGCTGGAGGCGTGTCCTTTGGCGCAGGCAGTGCACTGACCGGTTGCGCAGTATGGACGCGGTGCACTTTGAATCCAGCGTCTTCGATTTGCGCGACGGCCTCTGCCAGGGAGCGACCGACGAAGTTCGGCATGATATAGGTTTCCGGCACCGGTTCGGCGGATATCAGCACGCTTACCTTGGGCGACTGTACGCCCTGTGCATTCGGCGGTGGACTTTGCGCGACGATTTGCAGTGGCTGGTGGCCCACGTAACAGACCAGTTACACTGCTTCCGTGCCCCATCTTCACGTCCTGTTTTTGGACGTGAAGGTGGGAGACCACCGCACTCCCATCCCGCAGGGTTGTTCGTCACCGACACTGCACGCGCGCGTTCACTATTCTGTTCCCATGACCCGAGGCCTCGTCCGGTTTCACCAGTCCGGACAATCTCATTTTCTGACCTTCAGTTGTTATCGCCGCCAGCCAAACTTCTCCAGCCCGAAACTGTACGAACTGTTCCTGATCACGCTCGAAGCCATGCGTCAGGAGTTCGACCTGCACGTCTTTGGATACGTCGTCATGCCCGAGCACGTGCACCTTTTGCTCAGCGAGCCGAAGCGGCAGACCCTCGCCGACGCAATCCACTGGCTCAAGCAGTTATTTGCCAGGCGAGCACAAAGTCTGCGCCTTGTCGTCGAATCCGGCCACTTCTGGCAACGACGTTATTACGACCGCAACGTGCGCGCCCCCCGGGAGTTCGAGGCGAAGCTGGTTTACATGCACAACAACCCGGTGAAACGAGGACTGGTGAAGCAAGCGCACCAGTGGACGTGGAGCAGTTGCCGCCATTACCTGTTTCGGGAAATCGGGCCGGTCGAGATCGAATCGGAATGGACAGCACGTGAGCGGGAGAGGAAAATCACGGGAGGTCCGGAGCGGGTTTTTCTGAGTCCTACTGATTAACGTGACATGCAGACAATTAAAACCAACCCTCCGGGAGTGAGCTTTCGTGGTCTCCCACCTTCACGTCCAAAAACGGGCTGTGAAGATGGGGCACGAAAACTCTGGAGTTAGATGAAACATGGGCCACCAGTCCAAGATGGGAGCATTCCCGGTTTCTATGCTCTTTGCGTCGTTCTGCCGGAGTCGGAGATAGGTCTCATGGTCTTCGCAAACGAGAACGATCGTTTTACCTCCGGACGGATTTCCCAGATGGTCAACGAGATAACAAGGGGTCTCGACCCGAGAGCTGTTCCTCTACCGTAATCCTTGCGAGGAGGGAGGGAGAGCGCAGAGTGCAGGTCTTGCAAGACCTGCTGAATACGAGGTGCTATGGTCGTTCCAATCTACCAGGTGGATGCTTTCGCCAGTAAGTTGTTCGAAGGTAACCCTGCTGCCGTAGTTTGTCTTAAGGAGTTTCCGAGTGACGCGGTCATGCAGCAAATCGCTGCGGAAAACAATCTAGCCGAAACAGCCTTTCTTGTTTCCTATCACCACGACTACCGACTCCGCTGGTTTACTCCCAAGGTCGAAGTGCCACTTTGCGGACACGCCACATTGGCGAGTGCAGCGGTAGTGATGGAGCGGCTAGAACCCGGACGAAATCATGTCGTTTTCCATACTCGAAGCGGCGAGCTTAAGGTATCCAGAGCTGACAAAGGATATGTGATGGACTTTCCTGCCCGAGAGTCCGAGTCGGTAATTCCTCCGGAAGGCTTGAGTACCGCTCTGGGTACTGTCCCCGTTGAGGTGTACTCGAACGTCTTTAACTACATGGTTGTCGTAGACAGTCCGCGCACGGTTCGTGGGTTGACTCCGGACCCATCCCTAATAGCGCAACTGGATCGACCTGGAGTAATCGTCACATCACCCGGGGATGGAGAGTACGATTTCATCAGCCGATACTTTGCGCCTGCGAAAGGCATTCCTGAAGATCCCGTCACGGGTGCAGCCCACTGCATGCTGGTTCCGTACTGGGCTAAGAGGTTAAAGAAGTCCGAATTCAATGCTTATCAGGTCTCACCGCGAGGAGGAAGGGTTAGGTGCAGAGGGATTGGTGGTCGCGTTGAACTGCAAGGTGAGTGTGCGTTCTATCTCGAAGGATCAATTCACATTCCCAAGCTCTAGCTTAACGGCTCACCTGAGACTTCATGAATGCGGCTGGGACTGTGCACCCGTGTAAATGGATTATCAGATGTCGTACGGCGGTTGTCTAGCCGGCCTACGCGAACAGGAATTCCTTTGTGCGGAGCTCTTTGATCTGGTCGCGTAGCTTTGCTGCCTTTTCGAACTCGAAGCGCTTGGCGCATTCGCGCATCTCGTTTTCAAGTTTCGCAATAAAGATGTCGAGTTCTTCCTGGGACTTGAAGTCGGGGATGCCATCGGCGCCGGTGGCTACGTCCACGTAGTCGGCTTCGACGATGTGGGCGAGCGACATGTCGACCGGCCGGACGATGGACATCGGCGTGATGCCGTGTTCTTCGTTGTACGCGCGCTGGATGGCGCGGCGGCGGTCGGTCTCGTCGAGGGCTTTCTTCATCGAGTCGGTCATCCGGTCGGCGTAGAGAAGTGCGCGACCTTCGAGATGGCGTGCGCAGCGTCCGATGGTTTGGATGAGCGATCCGGCGGAGCGGAGGAAGCCTTCCTTGTCGGCGTCGAGAATGGCGACGAGCGAGACTTCGGGCAGGTCGAGTCCTTCTCGCAAGAGGTTGATGCCGATGAGGACGTCGAATTCGCCACGGCGGAGATCGCGGAGGATCTTTACGCGTTCCAGTGTCTCGATCTCGGAGTGCATGTAGCGGCAGCGCACGCCGACTTCGCTGTAGTACTCGGCAAGGTCTTCGGCCATGCGCTTGGTGAGCGTGGTGACGAGCACGCGCTCGCCCTTGTCGACGCGCGCGCGGATTTCATGCAGAAGATCGTCAATCTGACCTTTGACGGGACGGATTTCCACTTCGGGATCCACGAGGCCGGTGGGTCGGATGATCTGCTCGACGACAACACCGGCGGACCTGGTGAGTTCGTAGGGCCCGGGAGTCGCGGAAACGTACACGACCTGGTTGACGCGGTGCTCGAATTCCTCGAAGGTGAGTGGACGATTGTCGAGGGCCGAGGGGAGACGGAATCCGTATTCGATCAGAGTGCTCTTGCGCGAACGGTCACCGTGCCACATGCCGTGAAGCTGCGGAATCGTCTGGTGCGATTCGTCGATGAAGAGCAGGTAGTCGCGCGGGACGTAATCGAGGAGCGTCGGCGGCGGCTCGCCGGGAAGGCGCCCGGTGAAGTGGCGCGAATAGTTCTCGATACCGTGGCAGTAGCCCATGGACTTGATCATCTCGAGATCGAACCGCGTGCGCTGGTGGACACGCTGGGATTCGACGAGGCGTCCCTGGTTTTGGAGTTCTCCCTCCCACCATTCGAGTTCCTTGAGGATGGAGTCGACGGCGCTGGACTTCGTTTCGGGCTTCATGACGTAGTGCGATTTCGGGTAGACGGGCAGACGCTGGTAGCGCTGCTTCACGGTGCCGAAGAGTGGATCGATCTGCGCGAGCGATTCGATCTGGTCGCCCCAGAGTTCGATGCGGTACGCCATGTCTTCATAGGACGGGAAGACTTCGATGATGTCGCCGCGGACGCGGAACGTCCCGCGACGGAGTTCGGAGTCGCTGCGCTCGTAGAGGATCTCGACCAGCTTGCGCAGGATGTCTTCGCGCTTGATCTTCTGTCCCTTTTCGAGGAAGAGCAACATGCCGTAATAGGCTTCGGGCGAACCGAGGCCGTAGATGCAGGAAACCGAGGCGACGATGATGCAGTCGCGCCGTTCGAACAACGACTTGGTGGCCGAGAGACGGAGCTTGTCGAGCTCGTCGTTGATGGTGGCTTCTTTCTCGATGTAGACGTCGCCGGCCGGAATGTAAGCCTCGGGCTGGTAGTAGTCGTAATAAGAGACGAAGTACTCGACGGCGTTCTGCGGAAAGAAGCTCTTGAACTCGTGATAAAGCTGCGCGGCGAGCGTCTTGTTGTGGGCGAGGATGAGGGCCGGACGGTTCAGGTTCTCGATGATCTTGGCCATCGTGAACGTCTTGCCGGAACCGGTGACGCCGAGCAGCACCTGATGCTTTTCGCCGTCGATGGCACCACGGGTAAGGCTCTCGATGGCGGTGCGCTGGTCGCCGCGCGGGGAGTATTCGGAGTGGAGCTTGAATTCCATAGGTACCGGTTTCTTAGTCGTTTGTCGTTGGCCAGACCCTACCTCCGCGAAATCGTTCCGTGGCCTCACAGGAGCGAATTTCGGCGGGTGGGCAAACCTTAATTATATCGCGGAGTTCTGGTGAGGATTTTCTACTCGAGCGTCTCCCTCGGTTGGTCGACGAAACAGAATAGTAGGGGGCAGCGCGCGGGTGAAAATATGGGATTAGTTACCGATGATCTTCTTCCACTTGGTAACGCGGCCACCGATGAAGGTGATGCGGCATTCACCCCTTGGCTCTTCGAGCGTCCACAGGTCACCAGCAGGATTTAAAGGCGGTTGGAGATCAGAGGATCGCACAGCGAGCTTGGTTTCGTCCTTCGTCATGCCGACTTTCAAGTTGTCGCAAACCGAGGCTCCGAGGAGCGATTTCGGCTGGAGATTCGCGAGGTCATCGGAATTGATCTTCGTGTCTTCAGGAAGTCCGGTGCGCCAGTTTTCCAGGCCTTCGGCGCTCAGGGCGCGGACCACCTGACCCCGTGGACACTCTTCTACACTGAATACATCATTGTCGGAACCCGCGGCGGGTACGGCGGGAATGATCCTCTTGGTTTTACAGCCCGGCAGGTTATCAAGCACCCATTTCTCCGTTCCTTCTGGGAGTTCGTCTCCCTCGATCACTTTCAAATGAGCAGATGCGCTAGCGCCTGGAATATGGGCGGATATCTCGTAATCGCCCGCACGCATATATGTCACCATGACGTCGGCACCGGAGCCTTCCATTTGTTGAAAAGGCGTATCCCAACGGACGGAGTTGTCGGGAACGCCGCGGGCATCAACAGCGCGGAACATCTTGGTTTGGCCTACCACGACAGTTGCACGGCTGGGTGTGATGGCGAGACGCGGAGTTTCCTGCGCGAAGAGTGTGGAGCCCAGGAGAACGAGCAGAGACATTACGAGTAAGTTGCGCTTCATATTCGCTTGCGAGAGAGGATAGGCGGGCACTCGCGCTTGTGTCTGTGACGCGAACCACAATATTAACGGATGAGTGAGTATCGAAGGTGTTAGTGCTTGGTGTATCCGGTGAGTCCGGCGGCGTGGGCGCGTCTATCGAGGCGGGTGAGGCGCTTTTCCTGTAACGGCGTGATCAAGGGCGTGTGCTTTACATGGCACAGGTGTTCGGCGATGAACCAGACGGGCTGGTCGGTGGTCATCCAGTTGAGGCGGTCGAAGCGTGAAAGATCGACCGGGCGTGAGAAGGCGCGCAGTGTGCGTTCGCCGAGGAGGTTGTAGTAGTTGTCGAAATAGCTCATCGCGAGTTCGCGGAGGGATCGGTAGACGGGTTCGCGGAAACGGAGTCCGGCGAAATTGGATTTCGCGATCGAACCCCAGTGGCCGTCGTACTGGTAGATGGCGAGCACGTGGTCGGTGTCGCGGACGGCCTCCAAATCCCAGAGCAGTGGCTTGAATCCGTTGACGCGAAGTGCGGCGGCGGCAAAGACGGCGCCTTCCAGGCAGTGAGCCGTTTCTTCACGAAGCACCCGCCGAGGCGACCATGCGGTGTTCGCGTGATGGTAGGGAAGGTCTTCGAGAAAGCGCTGAACGAGGTGCGGCGATTTGAGTGCGCGCAGACGGCGCAGTTCCGCCGGAGTCAGCCCGAAAGTGTTCATCGTTGTTTGGCCACCAACATATCAAACCACCAGCGCTGGCTGGAACTACTTCAAGTTGACGCGGAAAAACTGGAGCGCCAGGTCGGCTGTCTGCTGGTGGACACTGTCGCGATTGACACCAGGCGGATCGACGCAGAGACCGGGCTCTGCTTTCCTGCCGGAGTCAGTGCAGGTGCCGAGATAGGTGTAGTGCACGGCTTTCGGTATGAGCTTCAGCTTGGCTCCGGGAATTGCTTTGGCGAAAACTTCAGCGTTGCTCGTAACAGGGACGATCGGATCGGCTGCTCCAGAAACAATCTGCACCGGTATGGAGATCTTGTGGAGGCTCTCCGGTTTGAACGCGACTGCCAGCGCAGGGGCGATGGCGAACACCGCGCGAATTCTATGATCGCGGAAAGATGCGCTGCCGCTCTCAAAAGAACGCTTGAAGACGGGATCGGTTTCGAGGAGCTTTTCAGCCTTTGGTTTTAAGTTGGGGAACTCAGGAGGATCAACACACATCGCGTTGTCGTTGGTGGTTTCGCAGAGCTTGAGAAAACGGTCTGGATCCGTAATGCCGCCAGCGATCTCGATCATCGTGTAGCCGCCGAGAGAGAAACCGGCAGCGCCGATCCGGTTCGCGTCGATGCGGGACGCGAACTGCTGGTCCTTCAGCACCAGGTCGAGGACGGAGCTCAAGTCGCGAGCGCGCTCCCACCAGAGAGTGAATCCCTCGACGGTGTACCCGGTGATGCCATTGTTTCCCGGGTGATTCACGCCAACGACGATATAGCCGTGTTTTGCAAGTCGGGCGCCGAGCCAGGCCATCATGCCGGAAGTGCCTCCGGTGCCGTGGGAGACGAGAATCAACGGAAATTTAGACGGCGCGGATGCAAGTGGGGCATCAGGCGCGGCGTTTGGAGCACTCGCCATGGGATTTGAGGGGTCGCCAATCCAGCGGGCGACCTCGTTCGCCGAGGCAGGTGCCGGATACCAGATGGTCGTAAGAATGACCTTGGCTTTCGCGCCGCGCCAGTTGTAGTCGCCAGGCGGGACGAACTGTCGATCGGTTACGCCCACCTTGAATTGTTGCGCGAAAGAAGAACCGACAATGAAGAGAAGACACGCGAGAGCTGCGAAGAATCGTTTGCGCATATGGTTACTCCGTCCAGCGGCGTTCGCCGATTTGTGTGAAGTATTCGCCGAGTTCGTCGGGTCGGTCCATGAGGACGTCGGGTGGGACCTGAGCGAGCGAATCGGGTGAGAGGCCGTAGGTGAGTCCGACGCTGTACATGCCGGAGTTCTGGGCAGTGAGGACGTCGTTGGCGGAGTCGCCGATCATGACGGCCTGCTCGGGCTTGACGCCGGTTTCATCGAGAAGGGCGAGAGCGCCTTGCGGGTCAGGCTTTTTGGTGGGAAAGCTGTTTCCGCCGTAGACCTGGAAAAAGAACTCGCCGAGGCCGAGTTCCTGCACGATCGCCTTGGAAGGAATGACCGGCTTGTTGCTGAGGACCGCCATCTTGATGTCGCCATTGTGAGCGGCGCGGATGTCCTTCAGTGAGTCCAGAATGCCTGCATAGACATAGGTGTTATCGAGCTTATGTTCACGGTAGTAGGCGAGGAAGTAGGCAAGCGCTTCATCGACGAATTTCTGGTCGTCGGGGTCGCCGAGAGAGCGACGGACGAGCATCGGGGCGCCGTCGCCGATGTAGGTAGCGATAAGGTCGCAGGGGAGTTCCGGACGGTGGAATTGGCGCAGCATGGCGTTGACGGAATTGGTGAGGTCCTGACGCGAGTCAACGAGGGTGCCATCCAAATCAAATATAAGGAGCCGTATCTCGTCGGCGGGTATGGGCCGGTTGATCTTTATCATTCGGGACAATTCTAACTGGCAAGGGCGGGTACCGAAATCCGGTGATGCTGGTCACGTTAGGTTGTGCGGAAACGGGGTTAGGGCATTTACAATGTCTTGTTCGCTTTCAAAGAACCCCAGCCGCATCAAAATATATAGAGGAAACGGATGGCACTAACGAAAACTGAGCCAAAGCCTGCGAAGACAGCGCGCCCGGCGAAGACCTACGAAGGACTGACGTCAGAGCAACTGGTCCAGATGTACCGGACCATGTACCTGTCGCGGAAGATCGACGATCGGGAGATCCTGCTCAAAAGGCAGCAGAAGATCTTTTTCCAGATTTCGGGTGCCGGGCACGAGGCGCTGCTGGTGGCCGCCGGCATGGTCCTGAAGCCCCACTACGACTGGTTTTACCCCTACTATCGCGATCGCGCGCTGTGTCTGAAGCTGGGTATGACCCCGCTGGAGATGTTGCTGGAGGCGGTGGGCGCGGCGGACGACCCGAATTCCGGCGGGCGGCAGATGCCGTCACACTGGGGGCACAAGGGGCTCAACATCGTGACGCAGTCGTCGCCGACGGGGACGCAGTTCCTGCAAGCGGTGGGATGCGCAGAAGCTGGAAGGTATTTCAACCGGCATCCTGAAGCGGCCACGAAGGCCGAAGGTGATTACCGCCAGTTCAAGGATGTGCAGTTCCACGGCGACGAGGTCGTTTACGTTTCGACGGGAGATGGCGCGACGAGCGAAGGCGAGTTCTGGGAGGCGATGAATACCGCCTCGAACCGCAAATTGCCATTGTTGTTCCTGTGCGAAGACAACGAGTACGCGATCTCGGTGCCAGTGGAAGTGCAGACGGCGGGCGGAAATATCTCGAAGCTGGTCAGAAATTTCCCGAACTTCTACTTTGACGAAGTGGATGGATGCGATCCGATTGCGAGCTACACGGCGCTGAGGAAAGCCGTGGATTACGTTCGCAGCGGCAAAGGACCGGCGTTTGTTCATGGACACGTAATTCGTCCGTACTCGCATTCGCTGTCGGATGATGAGAAGTTGTACAGGCCTGAAGCGGAACGCAAAAGCGAAGTGCAGAAGGATCCGATCACACGGTTCCAGCTGTTCCTGGTTCGCGAAGGCATTCTCGACGAGGAAGAGATCAGCCGGCTTGAAAAGGAAGTGGATGAAGAAGTGCAGGCGGCGAGCGATGCGGCATTGAAGGCCGCGTTTCCGGCGCTCGATTCCTACAAGGAGTTCGTGTATTCGCCTGACGTAGATCCAACTTCGCCGGCATTCGATACACATCCGAATTTCGATTCGCCTGAACCGGGCAAGACGGCAGGCGAAAAGACGATGGCCGACCTGATCAACGCGTGCCTACGCGACGAGATGAAGCGCGATGAACGCATCGTGATGTTCGGCGAAGACGTGGCGGATTGCTCGCGCGAGGAGTACCTGGCCGCGAAGACCGTGAAAGGCAAGGGCGGCGTTTTCAAACTGACCGGCGGTCTGCAGTGCGACTTCGGAAGCGACCGCGTATTCAACTCGCCGCTGGCGGAAGCGAACATCGTCGGACGCGCGATCGGCATGGGCACGCGTGGTCTGAAGCCGGTGGTGGAGATCCAGTTCTTCGATTACATCTGGCCCGCTATGCACCAGATGCGCAATGAGATGGCGCTCATCCGGTGGCGCTCGAACAATGCGTTCTCCTGTCCGATGGTGATTCGCGTGGCGATCGGCGGATATCTGACCGGCGGCGCGGTGTATCACTCGCAGTGCGGGGAGAGCATCTTCACACATATTCCGGGAATTCGGGTGATGTTCCCATCGAACGCGCTCGACGCGAACGGACTGTTGCGCACCGCGATTCGCTGCGATGACCCGGTGCTCTTCCTCGAGCACAAGCGGTTGTATCGCGAGACGTTCGGGCGTGCGCCGTATCCGGGGTCGGATTACATGATCCCGTTTGGAAAGGCGAAGGTCGTGCAGCACGGCAACGACCTCACTGTCGTGACTTACGGTGCAACGGTTCCGCGTACCCTCCAGGCGGCGCAAAGACTGGAACGCGAACAGGGGATCAAAGTGGAAGTGATCGATCTTCGGTCACTGAATCCATTTGACTGGGACACGGTTGCGGCGTCGGTATCGAAGACGAACCGCGTGCTCGTGGCGCACGAGGACATGCTGAGTTGGGGATATGGCGCGGAGATCGCCGCGCGCATCGCCGACCAGTTGTTCGACGAGCTGGATGCTCCGGTGAAGCGGGTCGCGGCGAAGGACACGTTTGTGGCGTATCAGCCGGTGCTGGAGGATGTGATCCTGCCGCAACCAGACGACCTGTACAAGGGCATGCTGGAGTTGGCTCGCTACTAACCTCATCCGCCGCAGGCAGGGAATACCTGTCTGCGGCATTCTTCTTTTATGACGGCTGACGAGATCCTCGCAGTGCGATCTCACCGGACATACCCGTTGCCGCAAAAGCCTTGGGTGATGCGGCAAGAGTGGCACGACTTGCTGTTCGCGCATTGGGAAGTGCCCATCGAAACCATTCGTGCGCTGGTTCCACCGCAGCTTGAGCTGGATCTTTGGGACGGCCGGGCCTACCTCGCGGTGGTTCCCTTTGTGGTGCGCAACCTGCGGCCTCGGGGCGTTCCGAGCCTGCCGGTCATCTCGCATTTCGCGGAGAACAACGTTCGGACCTATGTGACTTGTCGCGGCATCCCCGGCGTATGGTTCTTCAGCCTCGATGCGGCGAATCTGTCGGCGGTGCTGGGGGCACGATTCGCATATACGCTCCCATACTTCCGTGCGCGCTTTGCCTTCGCGACGGCCGGCAACACGGTCCGGTACAGTTCGCGCCGGTTGCAGCGTCCGAAGCCGGCGGAGTTCCGGGGAGAGTATCGACCGGTTTCCGAGGTGTTGGAATGGCGGCCACCCGACCAGGCGCTCGAGCGGTTTCTTACGGAACGCTACTGTCTGTATGCAATCGCGGCAGGGCACGTGTACCGTACTCAGATCCATCATGTGCCCTGGCCGCTGCAGAATGCCGAAGCACGGATCGAGCTGAACACGATGACGGCACCGCTGGGGGTTCGACTCGAAAATCAGCCGCTGTTGCACTTTTCCAAGTTCCAGGATGTGCTGGTCTGGCTACCGGAGAGAGTAAGTTGATGTTACGGAATGTCCTTTAGTACTAGACATCCGTGTTACTTGCGGAACCCGGGTTGCCTCCAGGGTAAGAAAAAATCCTGTAAAAATGCGGCTTCGGCGCATTGACACGCCGTGGTTCCTGGTCTACTCTCCATCACCAACTACATGCCTTTCTCGCCGTGGGGTGGCGAGAGTAGTAGATCCATTGGAGGGTTCCACAAGTGAAAAGCATCTGGAGGGCAGCACTCCTCTGTGCTGTCGTGTCTGTTTCCTCGGCTTCGATGTTTGGCCAAGTAGTTCGCCAAGACAATAACAACGACGACCTGGTTCCTACGGGTAAAGGATGGGGTGAACGCCAAGCGCATTCGCAAGCGAATGCGAAGCAGCGGCCGCGCGCAACCAACGGCATCTCGTATCACGGTGGTCCGGTGATGCTGGGAACCGTAAACGTTTATTACATCTGGTACGGGAACTGGTCCGGCAATTCGGCGACGTCGATCCTGACGGATTTCATCCAAAACATCGGCGGATCTCCGTACTACAACATCAACACCACATATAACAATGGAGCGGGAACGAACCTTTCCAACTCGATCGCGTACCAGCGGAGCACGAACGATAGCTACTCGCAAGGCACTTCGCTGACGGATTCGCAGATCAAGACGGTAGTTTCGAACGCGATCACGAGCAATCAGCTCCCCGCCGATCCGAATGGCGTTTACTTCGTGCTTACGTCGAAGGACGTTACTGCGAGCAGCGGTTTCTGCACGCAATATTGCGGATGGCACACACACGGGTCCATTGCCGGACTGGACATTAAGTATTCCTTCGTCGGCAACCCGGAACGGTGTCCGTCGGCTTGTGCGGCGCAGACCACCAGTCCGAACGACAACACGGGCGCGGACGGGATGGCGAGCATCATCGCGCATGAACTCGAAGAAGCGCACACGGACCCGGACTTGAATGCCTGGTACGACAACCGCGGCTACGAAAATGCGGACAAATGCGCCTGGACGTTCGGCACGACTTCGACGGCCTCCAACGGATCGAAGTACAACGTGACGCTCGGCAGCCGGCAGTATCTCATCCAGCAGAACTGGGTGAACGCATCCGGTGGCTACTGCGCCATGAGCTACTGACGACGGCAGAAACCAGAACGCCGGAGGTAAGCCCTCTGGCGTTTTTATTGGAAGTCGTCGGTTACGGCTGGAGGATGACCTTGCCGGTTGTCTTTCGCCCTTCGAGATCGCGATGCGCCTGAGGTGCGTCGGAGAGTTTGTAGCGCTGTCCGACATGGACCTTCAAGTCGCCTGCGATCATCATGTTGAAGACTTCGGTCATGCGCCACTGGAGTTCTTCGCGCGTTGCGATGTAGTTCACAAGGTTCGGACGGGTCAAGAAAAGGGAGCCCATCTGGGACAGGCGGATCGGGTCGAATGGCGGAACGGCGCCGCTCGATGCTCCGAACAAGACCATGTAGCCGCGTGGTTTCAGGACGCTTAGGCTGCCTTCAAAAGTGGTTTTACCCACACCGTCATAAACGACGTCTACGCCCTTGCCGCCGGTTAGGCGCTTCGTCTCGGCGACGAAATCCTGTTGCGTGTAAAGAATGATGTCGTCCACTCCGGCCTCGCGGGCAAGCTTCGCCTTCTCCTCGGTGGAGACGGTTCCGACGACGCGTGCGCCGATTCGCTTGGCGAACTGGGCTAGCAGAAGTCCTACCCCACCTGCCGCCGCATGCAGCAAGAGGGTATCTTCGGATTTGAGCGGATAGGTGCTACGTACCAGGTAGTGGACGGTAGCTCCCTGGAGCATGACCGCGGCAGCCTGTTCCGAGGTGATCTGGTCGGGCACCTTCACCAACTGCGCTTCAGGGACACACTGGTATTCGGCGTAGCTTCCCATGACGCTGGTCTGGGCGACTCGGTCGCCGGGCTGCAGATCGCGGACCTCAGACCCAACCTCAGTGACCGTTCCGGCCATTTCGCGTCCGACGATGAAAGGAGTCTGGGCGGGATAGCGTCCTTCACGGAAGTAGACGTCGATGAAATTGACCCCAATCGATTCGATCTTCACGAGGGCTTCGTTCGGTTTTGGTTTGGGGACGGGCAGGTCGACATACTGAAGGGCTTCAGGACCACCGGTCTTGGAGACTTGAATCGCTTTCATGTCTTCACTGATTACACGGACTGCTTCGAGGTCGCAAGAGGTGAAAAAAGGGAAATTTGTGACAAATCTCACTTTGAAGGGTGACAAATCGGCCGTTTCGGTCGAGTTCCGAATGTGAACAGGGGTTCTGTGCAGCGAATGGCGACATTCCGCACCGAGTGGTTTTTGGGGTTCAGAGACTGCGCTGATTAAATAACTTGGAATCAATACGTCATTCGTCCAAGTCACGATTAGGAGCATCAGTGAGCACGCAAACGTTCGCGCCACAACCGGTGTTTACGCCCAATAGCGAGAAGCGTCTCGACACCGCAGCGGGTCTTCGCCCCGACTTCAAGATCATCCAGCCGACTACCACGTACACCGGAGCTCCGATTGAGCCCATTCAGAAGGGCCTGCCCAAAATAACGGAATCGCTCTGCCCAGAATGCGGGAAGACTATCCGCGCCGACATCTTTGCCGACCAGGGCAAAGTTGTGATGGAGAAGAACTGCGAAGAGCACGGGACATTCAGAGACATCGTTTTCTCCGACGTGAAGCTTTATCTGAAGATGGAGAACTGGGTGTTTGGCGACAACCGCGGACTAAAGAATCCGGCGGTGATGGATGCCAAGAGCTGTCCTGATGACTGCGGTATGTGCGGCATGCACACCTCGCACACGGGGCTGGCGAACGTTGACCTGACCAATCGCTGCAACCTTACCTGCCCGGTCTGCTTTGCGAATGCAAACGTTCAGGGCTACGTGTATGAGCCGTCAATCGATCTGGTTCGCAAGCAACTTGCGGCGTTGCGCGAGCAGCAGCCGGTTGCAGGACGCGTGGTGCAGTTCTCCGGCGGCGAGCCGACGATCCACCCGCAGTGGTTCGAGATTCTGAGCATGGCGCGCGAGATGGGCTTCTCGCATATCCAGGCGGCGACCAATGGCATTGAGTTCGCGAAGCCGGGGTTCGCGGAAGCATCCAAGGCGGCCGGCCTCCAGACGCTTTATCTCCAATTCGACGGCGTCTGCGATGACGTCTACAAGCGCACTCGCGGCATGTCGCTGATGGAATACAAGCTGAAGGCGATTGAGAACGTCCGGAAGGCCGGACTGAAGATCGTTTTCGTGCCGACGATTGTGAAGGGGATCAATGATCACCAGATCGGCGACATCGTTCGAATGGCGATCGAGAACATTGATTGCGTCAGCGGTATCAGCTTCCAGCCGGTGGCGTTCACGGGACGCATCAACCGCCGCGAACTCGAGCAAAAAAGATTTACGCTTGCCGACCTTGCCCACTCGGTAGCAGATCAGACCGGCATCACCGATAAATATTACGACTGGTTCCCACTCTCATCGGTGGTGCCGTTCTCCAAATTGATCTCGGCCATGAAGGGTGACGAGACGGTCACACTGACCTGCCATCCGCACTGCTCCATCGGCACGTACCTTTTCGTCGACGAGCAGACGAAGACCGCAGTTCCGGCGACGCGCTTCCTTGATCTGCCCGGGCTACTTCAAGACATGGACGAAATCGCGCGCAAGACCGGCAAGTCGATCTTCAAGGTGTTTAGCGGCGTGAAAGCGTGGAGTTCGCTGCGGAAGCACTTCAAGAAGGAGTTTGCACCTCCGGGGCTGGACTTCGATCGCTTCCTGCAGACTGTGCAAGGCTGCGTGGACAAGAAGTACGGACGCGACGGCATGGACGGCAAGTTCACCTATCGCACGCTGATGGTGGCTGGCATGCACTTCATGGATTCGTACAACTACGACATCGCGCGCGTAAAGCGCTGCCTGATTCACTATGCCGCGCCGAACGGCAAGCTGTATCCGTTCTGCACCTACAACTCGGGACCGGTCTTCCGCGACAAGATTGAGCGCGAGTTCTCGGTTCCGATCGCCGAATACCAGGGTGAGGTTCGTCCGAAGCCAAAGGGTTGCGGAAGTTCCTGCGGCGGCTGCTAAGAAACCCAAACGAAAACCATGGAGGACGCTCGAGGTGAGTGTCCTCCAATTGTTTGGGGGCGATTGATACAATCCTCCGCATGCTCAAGCGCCTATCCGCCGCAGTTGTTCTGATGGCTGTGCTGTCGTCGTGCACGATGTGGAAGAATCCCCCGAAGGGGTGGGCGGGAGCGACAGGTGGCGAGCAACTGGAGCGACTCCTCTGGGAGGAGATTCGTACGAAGAACTGGGCGGAACTCGGCAAGCATCTTGAACCCAACTTCGTTTATACAAGCGCGAACGAGCGTCGTGACAAGACCGCGAGCATCGAACGCTGGAAGCAGTTCGAACTGCAATCGGTGAACCTGGCCGAGGTGCAGGTGCAGACGGCGGGCGCGGATTTCATCGTAACGGCGACGCTGACGGTGACGGGGACCGTCGACGGTAAGCCAATCTCGCCGGAACCAGTGCGATCAATGACGGTCTGGCAGCAGGTCGGGGCGAACTGGGTTGCGGTGGCACACGCGGATTTCCTGCCTTGATGGATGCCTTTTCAGTGCTTTACCCTGAAGGTCCATGACCTTCGTTATCTCCCACGCTCACAATGGGTTGGTGCATAAAAGGATCAGCCCGAGAGGGTCTCGGGTGGAGTATGTTCGTCCCCCGGCTCAATGTGAAAGTCTCAGGGCCCCAGGTCCCGGGAGATGGAGTCCACGATGAAGTTGGGTAAGCGATCCCGCCAAGGCGGCTTTTCGATGGTCGAGCTGACGATCGTCACTGCCATCATCCTTACGGTTTCAGCAACGGCGCTACCGTCGATAGTGCAATCGATGTACAACGTGAAACTGCGTTCATCCGCCAGTTCGCTGGCTGGGCTGATGCAGTCGGCGCGTATGCAGGCGATCCGCGATAACAGGTACTACTTTGTCTGCTACGCTGCCGTGAACGGCACGATGCGGGCATGGGTCTCCAGAGATAATGCCTGTACCGCCAGCACAGAACTGGCCAGCGGCAAGACCCCGCAGCAGATCCAGTTGGGCGGAAACGTACAGATTGTGACTTCTGGAATGCCGGGCGGATTGAATACAGGTTTCCCATTACCAAGCGGAACACTCGCGACCGCTAAGCCGGCGTTCAACGCGCGCGGATTACCCTGCTATCGGGGAACGACCGGACGTTGCGACACGATTGGTTCTTCATCGAGCGGCATAGGATTTGGTGTCGGCCAGGTTGTGTCCTACACCGTCTATATGACTGATACGCGCCCCATGGGCCAGAACGGTTGGGCAGCGGTTTCGGTGTCGCCGGCCGGCAGGACGCAGGTTTGGGTATACGGCGGCGGTACGAGCTGGGGACGGTAAGACCCGGCGCTCCGCAGAGCAAGAATTTGCGGCAACAGCGATTTAGCAACGCCCTTTGGCCACGCGGCTTAGGGGCGTTTTCCTTTCTACTGCGCGCAAGCGGTGGTGCTCCGAATGGAACCGGTGGTAACATCCGGCCACATCAGGTCCACTTCTGTGAAGGGGAGAGGTCGCCATGGCACGTAGATCGGGTGGTCGTGAACGAGGTGTTTCGCTGATCGAGTTGATGATCGTGGTGGCGGTGACGCTGGTGGTGGCGGCGATGGCCTTCCCGAGCCTTATCAACGCGACGTACAACATGCGGCTTCGTTCGTCGGCGTACGAACTATCCGGCATGGCGCAGGCGACGCGTATGCAGGCGATCCGCGCGAACAAACCATATTCTTTGTGCTACGGCACGGTGGACGGGGCGACCATGGCGTGGGCTTCGGAAACCTGCGGAACGCGGCCTGCAGCGAATGAGCAAACCGTGCAACTGGGTTCTAACGTCAGTGTCGTAACCACGACTGGTGGAACGCCGACAGGCGTCGGCGCAGCCACTCTCGGCTTCATGCCTCCGCCCGCCGGGTCAACTCTCGCGACGACTAACCCAATGTTCAGCCCCCGTGGACTCCCCTGTTATCGAAGCTCTGTGACAGCGCTGTGCAACACAATCCTGTCTACTGGATTGGGGGACCCTGCTGTGAAGTATCTGCTGTACGTAACCGATCGCAGGCCGATCGGAGCGAATGGATGGGCCGCCATCGGCATTTCGCCGGCTGGAAAAGTGCAGGTTTACGTCTACGGCGGGACAACCTGGAACAAAGGCTAGCCGGGCGCGCACCCCAGCGGGGCGGATCGATAAATCACGAAAACGGCAGGCAATTAGGTCGCCTTTCGTATCTTATTTGCCGCACCTGATTACCCTCGGACGAAACACTTAAGTCATTGGTAACAATTGTTCTAACCGCCTTCCGTTATTGGTTTCCCTCTCAATCCAGTGGTAGCATTCGCACGTAAGTTCCTGAAGAACTCCTTTTCGGACGGCTTTCCCAGCGTGGGTGCTCCTGGAAGTGAGGAGAAGTATGTTGCGTAGGCGGAAAAGATCGAGCCGCAGCGAAAGCGGCATGACAATGATCGAGCTGATGATCGCAATGACCGTCCTGGCCATAGGTTTGGGCGGCGTGATGATCCTGATCAGCGGCGCGATCGCCAGCAATAACCGAAACAAGATGGATACCACCGCCACGACTTTGGCGGAGATGGTAATGGAACGAATCGCCGCGGCCGGTCCAGATGCCAACACTACCTTTACGATCACCGATTGCACAGCACCTACACCGGTGGCACTAACTGTAGATCCGAGAGGCAGCACGACGGGGTTGGGGGCAGCGGTCGACAGTCAGGGGAACATCGATTTCAGCGGCACCGCTCCGGCGGGATACAGCATTAACTACATGAGCTGTGGCGCCGGTGGCACGCAGTCGCGTTACAACATCCGGTGGAGAGTGCAAACGATCTCCGGCAGTGGAAACGTGGTTTATTCCAAGCTGGTGACGGTTTCTGCGCGACAGGTTGGGGCCGCCAGCACCGCACGCGAACGGCTGAAGTTTTTCGCCATTCCCGCGACACTTCGTACCGTGGTGACCAAGTAGGGAGATGTACATGCGAACGAGCCTGAAGTCACAACGCGGTTTTTCATTGATCGAAATCATGGTGGTGATGCTGATTCTCACCATCGTGATGGGCGTTCTTTTCGCCGCTATCAACCAGGTGCAGAAGCGGTATCGCACGGAAGAGCAGCGCGTGGATGTGATGCAGAACGCACGTGAATTCGTGGACCAGATCGGGCGCGACCTGCATAACTCGGGGTATCCCAACAACCGAATGTACGCGGTGGACAAGATCACCAGCACGAGCAACAGCTACTGGTACGCCGCCAAAGGCCTGGTGGCCGCGTCGAGCACGGAAATCATCCTGGACGGCGACATGGAAGGGCTGGGTACGAGTGCCCCGGGCGGAACCCCGGTCTCGGTGATTCGATACAAGCTCGAGCCCAACGCCAGCGGGTCCTGTCCGTGTACGCTTCGTCGAAGTGCGGTAGGGAAACCACTCGGTGGAACGACGAACGTCGAGGCCATGCCGTACGCATTTAACGCGGAAGTGGAGAATGTGGTCAATAGCACCGGGGGCGGGGCTTCGGCGTGGACAATTGCCGGCAACGCACCGGGTGGTGCTTCGAACGACACCGTGTACGGGAACTACAAAATCAATCCTGTGTTCCAGTTCCTGGATAAGAACGGCGGTCTGGTTTCCGGTGTCCCGGCGACGCTCGCCGCTGGAAATATGGCGGCGGGCAAAACCGCAGCAGATAGCACGGCAATGATCGTGGTTACCCTGAGCGTGATGGGCCCCACACCAGACATGGATACCAAGCGCCGCCCGGTCGCAACCATGCGCACTACTTTGAACCTGCCAAACCGGTAGTAAAGGAGAGTCCAATGAAACGTGCGACATATAGACGAGACGAACGAGGAGTGGCGCTGTTCATGTCGCTGTTCGCGTTGCTGCTCCTTACTTCTATTGCTTTGGGATTGATGTTCATCGCCAATACCGAGACTTCGGTGAACTACAACTACCGCGGCTCGTTGCAGGCTTTCTACGCGGCCAAAGCGGGTACGCAGGACGCTGTCGAACGGTTGCGCCCGGAGGCACCTATCCCGGCGGTGCGGCCAACTACGATGCCGACAACCTCCGCCGGCACAGGCGTGGTTTATCTCATCAACAAGACCTCCAGCAGTGAAGAAGTAACGCCGTGGAGCCTGACACTTTCCGACGGTACAATCAACCCGGTTTATGACAACGAACTCTGCAACGAGCGATTTGTGGACAGTAGCGGGGTTACGCCTCTGCTGGGTGCAACTTTCGTTCCATCAGGAGCTGGTATTCCGTGCGGTAATGTTCCAACGGGTACCTACTACACCAGCATTGCAAGCGCGCTAACCGGAACAGGAACGAGCGCAGCGATACCGTACAAGTGGGCGCGCATAACGCAAAAACAGAACGGCACCTTTAGTCCGTACTGTCCAAATGGAGATTGCACCAGTCCGGACGCGCCGGTGTGTTGGACGGGGGATCATCAGATTCCCAAGCCCTCTACCTACTCGGCCTGCGATGCCCCGCCGGTAGGGGCGCCAAAGTATGCGCCTGTGTATGTGATTACGGCGTTGGCGAGTACAGTTCCAGTGAAGTTGGGCACGAACAAGCCAAACGGTTCGCGGCGTTATTACCAGGCGGAATATGCGCCGATGCCGCCGATCGCGGTGAGTTCCGCCGTTACTTCCAAAGACTCGGTGAATCTGACAGGCAATCTGCAAGTTAACGGCTACGATCAGTGCTCCTGCCAATGCGCGACCACCGGCAGCGGAGCGGCTACCAAGGACGCGGCTCCCTGCGTCGCGCGAGCCCCGTATGCGACTTGCGACAATACCAAGTCCGCCATCTACTCGGCTGGTGACGTCGACAACCCCAACAGTTCTCAAAACATTCTCGCGGGCACTGGCCCAATCATCCAGGACGTTCCCAGTTGGCCGTCGAATCTGGAGGTCGGGCCGCTCATCGACACGCTAAAACCGGGATCAACAAACGTTGCGACTTGTACCAGCGGGATTTGCACGCTGAATAGTGGAACAGATGTGTTGGGCACCTTGCCCACTCCCTTTCCACCCACAGACCCGGCCAGTGTTACAACTGCAGGGCAAGTCAGTTATGTTGACGGAAACATCACGCTGAATGGTGGTGGCGGCTCCGGTATTCTGATCGTGAACGGCGACCTTACCATTCACGGCGGAGGCTTTCAATGGTACGGTCTGATCCTTGTGCGAGGCGTTGTTACCTTCCAAGGCGGTGGCTCGGCGGATACTAACATCTACGGCGCCGTGATTGCCGGCGAGAATACGAACGCAAATGCTGACACCACCCTGGGCGGCAGCGTGAACATCAAGCTGGACACCTGTGCGCTCGCGAATAGTTTCAAGAACCGCCCGCTTACGTACATCAGCTCTAGAGAATTGTTGTACTAGGAGTAGACATGCCCGTTAGGACCATATCCATCATCGTCCTGGTGATTTGCGGATTAGGCTCTTGGACCTTATCCGCTCAGTCAATCGCGGAAGCGGCGAAAAAGAAACCCGCGAAAAAGGCCTCGCGCGTAATCACGAATGACGAGATTCCGCCCGTGCCGGCAGAGCAGCTCTCGGCGCCGTCATCCGCCGCATCCGGCACCTCAGTGGACAGCAAGGCGGAGCAGTCGGAAGCGTCAACAGAAGAAAAGAAGGCTCCCGCAGCTTCTGAATCGGCTGACGTGAAGGAATTGAACGGCAAACTGGAAACTCTGAAGAAGAACATGTCGGAGCGCCAGGCACGGAGTGTTGAGTACCGTGAGAAAGCTAACCAGGAAACGAACGAATTTCGGCGCAACAACATGATGCAGATGCTCGCTGCGATGGAGTTCGATCTGAAGAACATGGACAAACAGCGGGAACAACTCGAGAAGGAAATTGCCGACAAGCAGAAGAACGAAAAGCCGAAAGAGGAACCGAAAGACGGCCAGTAGTTCCTGCTATGAATTGAAAGCCCGGCTCTCCGGAGTCGGGCTTTTCGTTTATCTTCGAGTTATTGCCGCCACCGCGTAGTGAAGTTCGTCTGAAGCGTTGACTGGCCGAATACACCCGGATACGTGTCCACATCGGACTTAGTGACTGGGTCGTCGAGCGGTTCGGCGGTAACGTTGTAGGTATCCGCCGGAATGCCCCGGATCGTGTAGGTTCCATCAGGCGCAGTCAGCGTACTAATCGGAGATTTCCGGATATTCCCGCCGATCGGCAGGTTCGAGGTGGTCGATTCGGCGAAGACATGCGCGCCGAATACTCCGCCTCCGTTCGTGAACGCGATGCGTCCGGAGATACTCCCCGGCGCAAACTGCTGTGAAGCGCTCGGATAAACGGTTGAAATTCCCGCCACATCATCGTAGCTAAGCGTCGTCGTGCTGCCGGCGAACGGGAACATGATGGCGCGTACAACGCCGGAGTGGTCGAGTCCAAAGAAGTGGCCGATCTCATGCGTGGCAATCACCTGGAGGTTTTCGCCGTCGGTTCCGCCGGTGGTGTACTGCACCTTGGGATTGAAGAGGATATCGGACTTGATGATCTGGCCGCCGAAGCGCGAAGTGCCTCCGTGTCCATCGCTTTCGCCGGCATTGTTCGCCGTCGTGGTGATGGTGATGGCGAGCGTGCTGCTGTCCTGTGTGAAATCGGCGTCAGTACATACAAAGCAAATCAGGTTCTCGTTGCTCGGAGAAGCTTCCTGCGAACCGACGCCGCTGTTTGCACCCTCGTTAACACCAAGGGCCGCGTTTGGGGCGGTCGTCCAGGTTGCGAAGGACGCGACCATCACATCGTGTACCGAGCGGTTTCCGGTGACGTTGGACCCGGTGGCTGGGTTCAAGTTCCACACTACCGGAAACGCGGTGAAGTCCCAGCGGTCAACATTGTTGGGACCGCCGGTGAACTGCGAAAGCCAGGAGTAGCCGGGCGTGACGGCAAGGGCAATCAGGCAGATTGCAGCCAATGCGAACGAGATTCTATTCACGCGGCACCGCCTTGCGCACACGCGCTTCAAGTTCGCTTAGTTTTAATGCTGATCCCCGATAGCGTTTCACCGTATTCCCGGAGAGTTCCTCTCCGTCGGGTGTGCCGTTGGAAACATAATCGGTGCCGGTGGTGTTGTCGCGAGCGATGCGGAAGTGTCCCTGCATGAGTCCCACGATCACCATGGTTCCGTCGCCCGTGGTGCTGGGACGCAGGAACAGCACTGCGCGTTCGCCGGTGCTCATGGCCCGGACTCCGGCGACATGCTGCGTGTATCCGCCGGCGCTGCCGCCAAGTTGCTTTACGACGATCGTGTCCGAGGGCGACCCCTTAAGCGCACGCGCAACCTTGACGCGCGTGTACGTATAGATACGACTGTGGGTGGCATTCCATCCGGTCCAGGTCTCGACGGACTGGCCCTCGACTACGGCCGACGAACCGGACGTAAGCTGCTCGACCGTCATCGGCTTGACCATGGTGGCCGACGCGGCAGCGACAAAGAATAAGCTGAAAAGGAGGACGACTCGTTGCGTCACTGGACGATCTCCAATCCGCCGGTGAAGGCCGTTACGTCTCCCGAAGCGTTCTGGAGATAAACCGTGCGCGCACCCAGTGCCGCGCCGGGGGTTGCCGTGACGGTGAAGGCGATGCCCGGGGTGTTATCGGTCGCTTGCACGCCGGCTTGGTTCGAGACAGTGATGTCACCGGGCCCGGAGATGCGCACCTGCATGGAGCCCGTCAGTCCGGGGCCAAACAGAAGGATCCGCTTACTGGATCCGCGGCTCATCACGCCGCCGGTGTTTGAAGCTGATGCGCGACCAGTGAGATCGTTGACGCCGAGGTTTTGCGCATTCGGCGCAGGTGAAGAGGACGGCGCTGGTACCGTAATGTCGATTCCCGCGACGGTCTGGCCCTGGCCGACGGAAATCGCCGCAGGAGCGCCCAATTGGACGGTTCCAGAGCTGCCGTTTCCGGAGGGTGGAGGCGGATTGTTGGGCTGGTTTGACCCAGGCGTTGGTGTTAGGGAACCACCACCGCCACCACCGCAGCCTGCCAGCACAAGAGATAAGAAAAGAAGTGGAAACAATAGACGCACAGAGAAACCCGTACTGTTTAGAACGGCTTTCGCCGACCGGAGTTGCTACGCAGCAGGGCAATTGCGGAGTTGAAGCTCGGGTGCTTAGAATCGCAAGTTCACTCATTTGGTGAGACTTGCTGGGGAGAAGGTCCATACAAGGATTTCGTAAAGAGCTGCTCAGGTGGTACGACGAGAATCGTCGGGACCTGCCATGGAGGCGCACGCAAGATCCGTACCGGATCTGGATCTCGGAAATCATGCTCCAGCAGACGCGGGTGGGAGCTGTGCTCGACCACTATCGCCGGTTCCTGGAGCGATTTCCGACCATCGAAGCACTGGCCAGAGCTCGGCTTCAAACAGTGCTGGGAGCGTGGAGCGGCTTGGGATACTACCGCCGCGCGCGCTTCCTGCATGAATGCTCTAAGCAGGTGGTGCGGCAGCACGGCGGGCGGTTTCCGGAAACAGCAGAAGGATTAAGACAATTACCCGGAATCGGCCGATACACGGCGGCGGCCATTGCCAGCATTGCGTTCGGGAAACCGGAGGTGGTGGTCGACGGGAACGTGGAGCGCGTCATCGCCAGGTGGACGGGCAAAGAGCTTGGTCCCGCCGCGACATGGGACATGGCAGCGCGGCTGCTGAGCCCTCAGCGTCCGGGTGACTTCAACCAGGCCATGATGGAACTGGGCGCTACCGTCTGTATTCCTGCGACGCCGAAATGCGAAGAATGCCCTCTGGTCGCGGATTGCGCAACGCGGGGACGACATCAGCAGAAATCTCGCGCGTCCCGAAATGTGACATCCTTGGCTTTGGCTTTCACGCAAGAAGAAGACAAATTGCGGCTGATGCAGAGGCCGCTTTCGGCGACGGTGATGCCGGGCATGTGGGAACTCCCTGAATGCTCGCCAAATGGACATCCTCCGGCGGCTAAGTTCAAGCATTCGATCATGAACACTGACTACCAAGTGACGGTGTTCGAAATGCCGTTTGCCAGAAAAGGCCAGTGGGTCAGCAAATCGCGGCTGTCGACGATGGCCCTGACCGGCCTGACGAGAAAAATTCTGCAACGTTTTCAGTTGCTGTAACTCATAAGAGTGGAGGCATGATGGAAGCTCTGAAAGCTGGCAAGAAAGCGCCAAGCGTCGAGTTGTCGACTACCGCAGGTCATCATTTTTCATTGGCCGAGGCGCTGCGTAAAGGTCCCGTGGTACTCGCATTTTTCAAGATATCGTGTCCGGTATGTCAATTTACGTTCCCGTACCTGGAACGCATTTTCCAGCGTACGAAGGGCACCAACATCAGCGTGGTGGGCGTATCGCAAAACAACCTAAAGGACACGCAGTTCTTCGCGCGCCAGTATGGGGTAACGTTTCCGGTCGTACTCGACGATCCCGACCGATACGAGGTTTCCAACGCATACGGCCTTACAACCGTGCCCACAATATTCCTGATCTCACAGGATGGAACCATTGAGGTCTCCTGTGTTGGCTTTGTGAAGGACGACCTGCTCGATATCGCTAAACGGTTAGGCGATGCAACGAAAGCTCCCGCTGTTCCGGTCTTCGCGAAAAATGAAGACGTGCCGGCGTTCCGTGCCGGTTGAGGGTCGCTAAACTGACCCGCAGGTTGCGGGTCACACAGAACCTCGTAAAAGCTACACCGGACTTGCCGACCATGCGGCAAAAAGAATACGCTTCTGCTCACATGCGCCGTTTACGTCTAACTTGTGCAACAGTCTTGTTCTTGTCGCTTGCCGCAATGGCATTCGGGCAAGCGCGATGGGTCACGTCAAAGCCCGTCGTCAACATGTATTCCAAGCCGAGCCTCGATGCTGATGTCGTCTCGCAGGCGATCTACGGCGTCACCGTGCAGCAGGTCGCTTCGACTGACAAGAGCTCGGTGATCCCGGAAGGCTGGATTCAAATCAAGACGCCCGACGATTACACCGGATGGGTGCTGCGCGAGTCGTTCCTTCCGCTCGACGAGAAAGAGAATTACGCGGGGAAAGATAAGCGCGTGGTGACCGTCGCAAATCGCGGCGCGAACGTCTATCGCGAGCCTGACGTAACCGAGCATGCGCCCGTGCTGGTGCTGCCTTTTGAGGCAGCGCTCGAGGTGATCGGTGTTTCGGAAAAGCAGTCGGATCGTTGGCTGAAGGTTCGGCTGACGAATGGCTCGGAGGCGTGGGTTCAACGCGGTGACGTGCAGGATCGCACAGGGAAATTGCTCTCGATTCCTGAGTCGATTGAACTGGCGAAGAAGTTTCTCGGTGTCACCTATACGTGGGGCGGAACCTCAAGCTTCGGGTTCGACTGCTCGGGCTTCACACAGATGCTTATGCGGCAACGCGGTGTCGTGATGCCGCGCGATGCCGATGTCCAGGCTCGATGGGATGGTTTCGTCACTGTAAAGAAAGAAGACCTGAAAGCCGGGGA
Source organism: Terriglobales bacterium (assembly GCA_035561515.1). Lineage (NCBI taxonomy): Bacteria > Pseudomonadati > Acidobacteriota > Terriglobia > Terriglobales > Terriglobales bacterium. Next base: position 83,360 of record DATMXP010000001.1, read on the forward strand.
CCTGTTGTTCTTCGGCACTGAGAAATCGATCACTCATACCGGGATGTATATCGGCAACGGCGAGTTCATCCACGACACGACGCATGACCATCCGATGGTGCAGATCAGCCGGCTCGGTGATCCGTACTGGACGAAACTGCTCGTCATCGCCAAGAGGACAAAATGAATCGACGGGATTGGTTGAAGTCAGCGGGTGCTTTGGGGGTTGCCGCTTCGCTGCCGGTAGAGTCGTTCGCAATGCCTGCGACCAGCGGTCCAGCGAAGATTGAAACGGAAATCAAGCGGCTGAACCTGCGTCATACGTGGACGACTACGATGTCGTCGAGCGAATACCGCGATACGCTGCATGTCCGCTATACGCGCGACGGCATCACCGGATACGGCGAAGGCGCGCCCATTGTGCGCTATAAGGAAGACGCCAAGTCGGCTCAGGCTGCCGTGCAGTCAGTGCATGACCTGCTCGCGAACACCCATCCCTGGCACGTCGAGGAGTTGGAAACCGAAATCTGGAAGCGCGTTCCGGGCGAGTGGGCAGGGAAGTCGGCGATGGATATCGCGCTCATGGACTGGCTCGGCAAGAAGCTGGGGATCCCGCTCTACCAGTACTTCGGACTGGATCCTGCCAAAGCCCCGGTGACGACGTTCTCGATCGGCATGGATAAGCCGGAAGTGGTTCGCCAGAAAGTCGCGGAAGCGGAACAGTTCCCGGTGCTGAAGGTGAAGGTTGGCCTTTCGACCGATGAAGAAATGATTGCGTCGGTGCGTAGCGCGACGAAGAAGCCCCTGCGTGTGGACGCCAACGAAGGCTGGACGAACAAGGAAGAGGCGGTCAAGAAGATCAACTGGCTGGCGACGCAGGGAGTGGAGTTCATCGAGCAGCCGATTCCGGCATCCATGATCGGCGACATCCGGTGGATTCGCGAACGCGTGAATATCCCAATCTTCGCCGACGAAGCGTGCGAGCGCCCCGCCGACGTGGTGAAGTGCGCGAATGCAGGGTTCGACGGCGTCAACATCAAACTCGACAAAGCTGGCGGGGTTCGTGCGGCTTATACGGCAATCAAGATGGCGAAGGCCCTCGGACTGAAGACGATGCTGGGCTGCATGATTTCGAGTTCATGCACGTGTACGGCTGCGGCGCATCTGTCGCCGCTGGTCGATTACGCCGACATCGATGGCCCGTTGCTAATCGCGAATGATCCGTATAGAGGCGTAACGGTGAAGGACGGGAAGCTCGTGTTGCCGGACGGACCGGGGCTGGGGCTGAAAGTTCTGTAGCTTACATTTAAGTTGGATAAGGCGGGCGCCGAGCCCGCCTTTTTTTGTTAGAACTTGTAACCAGGCTTGCCCACACCAGCAGCGAACTGTGCAGACCGGAAAAGGTTTTCGGTGAGCGCTGCGACCGTAACGGGTCCCACTCCGCGCGGCACAGGGGTAATTGCCGAAGCCACCTGTTGGACGTCCTTTTCCGCGTCGCCGTGCATCTTGCCATGCTCGTCAACACGCGTGGCGACGTCGAAGATCACCACACCAGGTTTCACCATTTCCTTCGTGATGCGGTAGCTTGCGGTGCCGACGGCGGTCACGATGATATCGGCCTGCGCGAGCAACCGCTTTTGTTCTTCCGGTTTCACATGCCGGTGCACCCAGATCGCGGCGGCGTTGCACATGCGCCCGCCCAGCATCAGCATCATCGGTTTGGCGGTAATGTCGTTGCGGCCAACGATGATCGCCAGCTTGCCTTCCGTCTTGATCTTGTAGAAAGCCATCATGCGACGGACCGCCAACGCGGTGCCGGGCAGCATGATCATGCGCTCGGGTTGCGCCCGGTAGAGAGAAGCGATCGCGTCGTGACCAACGCCGTCCACGTCCTTCTCAGCGGCAATGGCGTCGAAGATGTCGAACTTGTTCGTGCCCGCCGAGTAGTGCTCTTCGATCTCGCGCGGAAGAGGCAATTGGACCAGGACGCCGTGAAATTCGAGGGAATCGCTCAGCTTCCTGACTTCATCCTTAAGGGCGTCGGCCGAAATGTCATCGTGGAACAGTTTCAACTCGGCCTTCATGTGCAGTTTGGCGCAAGCTTCGATCTTCTTTTTTATGTAGCGCTCGGACGCGGCATTGTGTCCGACCTGCACGATGGCCAGCTTCGGCGTGATCTTGTGTTTGTCGATGAACTTCGGCACCGCGGCTGACAGGCGAGCGTTGATCTCGTCGGCAACGGGCTGGCCGAGCATTAATACTGCGTGATGGTGTTCGGACGTACTCATGAAGTCTTTCAGGATGTGGCGCTCGCTGCGAGTTTCGCGAGCCGTTCCTGCACGATGTTTTCGATCTTGTGAATGACAGCGTCGATGCCGAGATAGGACGAGTCGATTAGTATCGCGTCTTCCGCCGCGACAAGGGGCGACTCTTTGCGCGTGGAATCGCGCTGGTCGCGCTGGATCATCTGCTGCATCACCTGCTGTGCCTTTTCAGGATCGTTGATGGCATCGGTCTGCTTGGCACGTCGCTCGGCACGAACATCGAGACGTGCATCCAGGAAGATCTTTACATCGGCATCAGGGAAGACTTTTGTTCCTATATCGCGTCCTTCCATGATCACGCCGCCCAGTTTTCCCATTTCGCGCTGATGCATCACCATCCACTCGCGTACCTTCGGATGGACCGATGCGCGTGAGGCGGCGTCGCTGACATCCGTTTCGCGGATGAGGGCGGATACATCGCGGCCATCGAGCAGAACACGGTTCCCGTTCGGAGTGGGATCCAGCATGATGTTCGAGCACTCGGCGAGTTCGAATAGCTTTTGCTCGTTGTCGAGCGAGACTCCGCTCTCGAGCGCTTTCAAGCCTAGCGCTCGGTACATAGCGCCGGTTTCAAGGTTCACGTAACCCAACTTGCGGGCCAGATATTGAGCGATGGTGCTCTTTCCGGCACCGGCGGGACCATCGATGGCGATGATGAGCTTTGTCCGCTGCGTCACCGGCGGACCCCCGGACGCGGACGACGCGCGATAGGTTGGCGACGCGCTGGATCGGGTGGAGGAACAACCGGCTGCCGCGAAGGTATTTGCAGCATGGAGCGATTGCCGACATGAGTCAACGCAAGCTCGCGTGCCGCAAGCAATGCATTTACGGCGTCGCGAACCTTTGCTCGCGAAACCATGTTGGAAAAGAACTCCTCCACTTCACTGGCTTCGACGGCAATCATTGCCTCGACATATTTACCAACCAGCGCGGAGAGCGCTTCGGGTATCGAAATCTCAACGCCTTCCTTTACCGCTTCCGGTGACCAGCGATAGAGCACATCCCAGAAGGTTCCTTCGTCCGGTCGGTAATCGACCCGCGTAATGCGGAGCCTGGTCCAGAGGTCATTTAAGGCGCGGTCCAGCGCGGAGTCGGAAAGTGCGCCACCAAGGCGATCGTGCAACTGGGCTTTCGACATCGCGCCGTGCTTGTTAATGGCGTTGAAAACATCGCGCGCTAACGGCGAATATTCCGACCGCGTTCCGGGCTTGGGCATGTGGCGTGGATTGCGGTCGCCAACCAGGCCATAGAAATAAGGGAACACCGCTGCCGAAACGAGGAAGTTCGTCTCACCGAACAGGTTTGCCTCGTAGGCGGCCCGGTCGCGCAGCAAGCGCACCATCAACTCGGTGGCGTCCTTTGCGCGCGGATCAGCAAAGGCCATTTGCGAAGTTGGCAGGTTCTCATCGGCACCTACGTAGGCGCCGATAAACGTAGGCACCAGCACGGGCGGATGCAGTGGATACATCAGGCAGAATCCGACGTTCTCCATAAACGCACGGCCATCTTCGAGCGTGCGTATAGGCTCGCTTTTCAGGCGCCACTTTTCGCGCCGCTGTTCCTGTAATTCTTCATGGGTCATCAGATTCGCTTGAACGCCCGCTGAATATCCTTCATGGAATACCGTAGCACGACGGGTCGTCCGTGCGGGCACGTCATCGGGCAGTCGGTTTTAGCCAGTTCTTTGAGAAGCCATTCCATTTTATTCTGCTCGAGCGGCATATTCACCTTGATTGCTGCGTGGCAGGCGATAGAGGCCGCAATCCGAGTACGGATGACCTCCATGTTGAGCGCCTGGTCCTCGCGCTGGAACTGGTCGAGTAGTTCGTGCAGCATGCGTTCGACCTCTGCGGCTTCGACGCCTGCGGGAGCGGTTTTGACGGCGATGGTGCGCGAGCCGAATGGTTCCACTTCGAATCCGTTGCGATGAAGTTCGTCGCTGATATCGGCAAAGATGGCCTGCTGTCCGGGCGTGAGCTCCACGATCAGCGGCATCAACATGCGCTGGCTCTCCACGCGCTCCGCTGCGCGCTGTCGCAGAACCTTCTCAAACAAAACGCGCTCGTGCGCGACGTGCTGGTCGATGATCCAGAGTCCTTCGTGGTTCACGGCAAGGATGAACGATTCGCGAATCTGACCGAGCGGCTTGAGCGTCGCGAGAAGCGGCTGGTCGCCGCTTTGCTCAACGGGTTCGTCTTCCACCGGAGGCGTGCAGGTGTCCGGCGCGTTGACGACATGGCTGCCGAAGGTTTGCGGGCCGAATCGTGCGACGGGAATGGCGGCGTTGGCTTCAACCGTTATCGCTTGTTCTACGTCGAAGCCGAGCTTCGGCGCGAACGCGGGCTGAGTTGGCGCTTGCAGCGCGAAGCCAGCATCGGCTTCGGTGATGCCTAAGTCGTTCGGAGGAGCGACGGCTGCGGCTTGAGCCAGTGTTGGGCTTGCCTTCGGGCTGGCGTGAATTTCCTGCACGAAGGCGGGAATCGGGCGGGCCTTCATGAGCGCGGCGCGGATCGAGTCACGGACGAAATCGTGTACAACCGCCTGCTGACGGAAGCGTACTTCCACTTTCGACGGATGGACATTCACGTCCACTTCGGCAGTCGGCATTTCCAGGAACAGCAGTACGACCGGAAAGACTGTGGGCGGAAGGATGTTCCGGTAAGCCTCGGTCATTGCGTGCTGGATGAGGCGATCGCGGATGAGGCGTCCGTTGACGAAGATGAAGATGGAGTTGCGATTCAGCTTCTGGATCTCGGGCTTGGAGACGAAACCGTGGACGCGAAGTTCTCCGGGTTCGGGCTTCTCGTAGTCTTCGTCGCGGCGCCAAGGTGGCGGTTCCGGCAAACCGACGCGTTGCAGGTTGAGCTGCGCGGCGACGGGAATGAGTTGGTCGAGCGTGTCTTTGCCGAAGACCTGGTAAATGCGCTGCGAGTGGTCGGCAACCGGTGGCGCAATCAGCATGGCGTTCGTAGCCGAGTGCAGCTCAAAGTGCATCTCGGGATGTGCGAGCGCGTAATGCGTGACCAGCGACGCGATGTGTGACAGTTCAGTGCTTTCTGACTTCAGGAACTTGCGACGCGCAGGGATGTTGTAGAACAGGTCGCGGACGGTAATCGAGGTTCCGAGCGGAAGACCAGCTTCTTCGACGGTGGCGATCTTTCCGCCGTTCACTTCCACGACGGTTCCGGCAGCATCTTCAGGTGCGTGCGTTTCAAGACGAAAGCGCGAGACGGAGGCGATGGAGGGAACGGCCTCTCCGCGAAAGCCTAGCGTGCCGATGGTGAGCAGGTCCTCGGCGTTCCGGATCTTCGAGGTGGCGTGACGTTCAAAGGCGAGCAGGGCGTCGTCGCGAACCATGCCGCAGCCGTCGTCGATGATCTGGATAAGCTTCTTACCGCCGGCTTCTACATTGATACGGATGCGTTTTGCACCCGCGTCGAGGGAGTTCTCCAGCAGTTCCTTCACCACCGAGGATGGACGCTCCACGACTTCGCCGGCAGCGATTTTGTTCGCGACATTTTCGGAAAGAACGTGGATGCGGCCCATTCAGTTGATTGTAAATGCAGGTATGTGGTTGATCCTGCGAGATAATAGCTGGTTGTGCCTGCAATTTCCTCGATTTCCGCGCTAATCAAGGATTCCGCCCGCGAGCTTGGGTTTGATCTGGCTGGCATTGCGCCCGTCCAGCAGTTCCGCGAACTGGAGTACTTTCCGCAGTGGATCGCCGAGCAGCGCCACGGCGAGATGCGCTACCTCGAATCGCGCACGGAAGCAGGCGACCTGAAGCGTGCGTCGATTCAGAAGGCCGCGCCGTGGGCGAAGTCGGTGATCGTCTGCGCGCTGAACTACAACACCGACCAGCCGTACTCCACGGAATTTCCAGACAAAAGCCGCGGCTGGATTTCCCGCTACGCCTGGGGCCAGCGCGATTACCACGACATCATTCTGCCCAAGTTGCGCGCTCTCGAAGAGCGCATCCGCGAAGCCACCGGTGAGCCGCAGGCCCGCATGTGGTCTTACGTCGATACCGGTCCCGTGGTCGAACGCGTTCTCGCGCAACATGCCGGCATCGGATGGGTCGGCAAGAACACCTGCATCATCAACCAGCAGCTCGGTTCGTGGCTCTTTCTCGGCGTGATCCTCACCTCGATCGAACTTGAGGCCGACATCCTCGCGCCTGACCGTTGCGGCACCTGCACCCGCTGCCTCGATGCCTGTCCCACCAACGCCTTTGTCGACGCCTACAAGCTCGACGCGTCGAAGTGCATTTCGTATCTCACGATCGAAAAGCGGGGCAGCATCCCCAAAGAGCTTCGCGAGGGGATGCAGAACCACGTTTTTGGCTGCGACATCTGCCAGGACGTCTGTCCGTGGAACAACCGCACCAACCGCGAAGCGGCGCTCACGAACACCGCCGAATTCCAACCGCGTCCCGATCTCGTCAATCCGCCGCTGGAAAAGCTCGCCACGATCTCGGAAGACGAATTCCGAACCATGTTCAAAAACTCTCCAGTGAAGCGCACGAAGCGAAGCGGCATCCGCCGCAACGCCGTGATCGCAATCGGCAACAGCGGCGACAGACGATTTCTTCCGCTCCTCACAGAACTCGAAGCAGACGCTGACGAATCAGTGGCTGAGCATGCGCGTTGGGCTGTGAAAAAGATTCGGAGTTGAGCCTTCCTACAGAGTCCCGGCAGAAATTACATGAAGGCCGACTGTTGAAAAAATACCTAAATCTCAGAAAATCAGCAGTTTAGGTTTTGGCAACGTTGGTGCATGTACCAACGATGTTCATAACCGGGCAGGGAAAAAATTATCCGATTCCATTCCCGGCTCGGACCGCATTTTTAGTAAACGGATTGTCGGCAACCTGGGATGAAGCCCTCCCCCGAGATTTTTGACCGGGTTGCTTTTGGGTCAGGAGACGGTTCGATCGGGTACCGTCTCCTGTACCGAAAACAGGTTTAGTTGTAAGTCCCCAACCCCGTTGTACGCTGGGCCTCCTAACTGCCCCAAGTTAGGGAGGCCCGATTTTTTTGCTTTCGCACCGGGGTGGTCCATTTCTCGTCGTACGATCCGACCGTTTGCAAATGAGTAATCTGTGCGCAACCGGCAGCATTGGGCCGACAGAATACCTACCCCCCTCCCCCTATCTCTTCTGATGTAATGGAATCAATGGCTTACGTGTAGACTTTTGGTCCGATCGAGGATTCTAAAGGACTTACATCCAAGCTGTTCATTTCAGAGCAGTTAGGTCCACCGGCATTTACTTTCTAGTTATTGTTCGTGGTTGTTGGTCGTCGGTTGTCGGTTATCAGTCGTCGGCAAAAGCACTCCCCTTCACTTCGCTTCAGCGTCAGGGTCAGAATGACAAAACCCAAGTACAGAGGTTCTTCGGCTACGCCTCAGAATGACACCCCCCAACAAACTGGCTTTGCCTCAGAACTCAGAATGACAGAGAACGAAAACCATCTACAAATTCAGGATAGCAATTTGGGCGGGGGCACCATGCCAACCTCCCGAAATATATATTTGCCGTTAAATCAGGAACTTACGTGCAGCTCGGGGGTGATGACCCCCTTGACACCGGAAATGGGGGCGGCCGAGTTCGAGGTCCGTTTTTCCCATATCAGGAAAGAGCATGGGACATGGCGCGATGGACTTTCGATCGTGCTACGATTTTGCGTCCGAGGATCCTGCTATGGGCCGCCGAGTTCTTCTTTTTTCCCTTCTCCTTCTCCTCATCTGTTCACAGGCCTTCGCCGCAGCACCGTGGTACGAGGTAAAAACCGCGCACTTCAACGTGCTGACCAACAGCAGCGAAAAGCAGGGGCGAGAAATTGCGCTCAGATTCGAGCAGATGCGAGCTGTCTTCGGCAGCATGTGGCGACGGGCGAAGGTGAACATGCCTGTCCCGTTGCAGATCATCGCATTCCGCAGCAGAAGCGAGGTAAAGCAGTACGGCCCGCTGTGGAAGGGGAAAGCGGTCGAGGTAGCCGGATTCTTCCAGGGCGGCGACGACCGTAACTTCATCGTGATCGACATGTCGGCGCCGGATCCGTACGAGACAGCCTTTCATGAATACGCGCACCTGCTGCTGGCGGGGAACTTCCCGGACGTTCCGTTGTGGTTCAGCGAAGGCTATGCCGAGTATTTCCGGAGCCTGAAGGTAAGTGGGAAGAAACTGGAGTTCGGAAATGTTCCCGCAGGCATTCCCGACACGCTGGTGAACCAGAGCTGGATGAAGCTACAGGACCTATTGAGTGTCGAGCATAATTCCAAGGCTTATAACGAAGGCGACAAGCGGAGCATTTTCTACGCGCAGTCCTGGGTGACGGTGCACTACCTGATGGCGAACCAGAAGCTGGAGCAACTGGCCAAGTACCTGCAGCTAACGCAAATCGAGAAGGCGCCGGTGCCTGAAGCGGTGCAACAGGCATTCGGGGTGGATATCGCAACGCTGGACAAGACGATCCGCAAGTACGGTTTTGGAACGCTGAAGTACTACGTGACCGATATGCCCCCGGTGAATCCAGACCCGGTTGAATCGCGCAAACTGACTGACCTGACGGCGCAGGCCAATCTGGCGGACCTGCACGCACATTCGCGCGAATACCAAGACAAGGCGAAGCTGGAGTTTGAGGCCATCCTGCAACAGGAGAGCGATAACCCGATTGCGAACCGCGGGCTTGGATACATTTACCTGCGCCAGAACGATCTAGATAGGGCCATGCAGTATTTCCGAAAAGCAGGCGGAGCGGAATCGAAGGATGCGCGACTGGTGTACCTGACGGCGTTGCTGATGAACCGCGAGGCGATGGCGGGAAGCGCTTCGCCGGCGGAAGTGATCGCAATGCGGCAAGTGGTGGAGCGAGCGATCGAACTGGATCCGACTATGGCGGACGCCTACAACCTGCTGTCGTTTGCACTGAGTGCGGAGGGGAGGTTCGATCCGGCGATCACGGCACAGATGAAGGCGATCGAACTGAACCCGAGTAACGAGATGTACCAGGCGAACATGGTAGGGCTGTACATCCGGGCGCAAAAGTATGACCAGGCGGAAGCGCTGCTGGTGCGGTTGAAAGACAGTATGGATCCGATGGTGCGCCAGATGTGCGAACAGAACACCGCGTACCTTCAGAGCGCGAAAGAAGTGGCGGCACAACAGGCGCGCAGACGCGAGACATGGCAGGACGACATCACAGCCCCGCAGTGGCGAAAAAAGGAAGGATCCGAGGCGGTGGAGGAGCACGGCGCGGTGGACGTGAAACCGGACACAAGGAAGATACAGTACCTGTACGGTAATCTGCAGTCGGTGGATTGCACGGCGGAGCCGGCCGCTGTCGTGAGTGTTAAGAGCGGCGCGAAGTTACTGAGATTGCGCACGGAAAACTACAAGAAGCTCATGGTGATGGGGGCGGACGAGTTCTCGTGCGACTGGAAGAACCGCAAGGTACTGGTGAATTACAAGCCGGGCGGGAAGGCGGACGGCGACCTGGTAACGCTGGAATTACAGGCCGGGAAGTAAAGTTTTTACCAATGGGCACGGGATGTTGACTAACAATCCCGAGATTTTCCCAGAGTGGTCCAAGTTGACGGATAAAGAGCGAATTATTCTTGCAAACAAGCTAAGTCTCTGAATATTATCCGTTTCTTGCTGCCCCATTTTTGGGTCAGCAAACTGGCCGTTGCGGCCAGCGGACTTGGGTTGATGTTTCGGTGTTACGTAGTCGCATTTTGCGCAAAGTTCAGGCTCCCCTGGGATGCTTCGTGGAAGACAAGCGAAGCATCGGGGAGCCTTTTCGTTTGTCCCAGACCGGCTTCGACGACCGACAGAAACCTGGAAATCCCCAGGTAGCAGTCAGGAAAAGCTACCGGGGCCCATTTATTGAGGCGAAAGGAGTACGTTGTGAGAGAAAGAGGTACAGTGAAGTGGTTCAATGGAGCCAAGGGGTATGGTTTCATTCAGCGTTCAACGGGGGAAGACGTCTTCGTTCACTATTCCGCGATTCAGGAAAATGGCTATCGTACCCTGAACGAGGGCGAGACAGTTGAATTCGATCTTCTCAAAGGGCCCAAAGGATTCCAGGCTGCCAACGTCGCAAGAGTCTAGGCGTAACTGAGTTTCCCAAGAACCCCTTCCCGCGGGAAGGGGTTTTCTGTTGGGGGTACAGAAAGAAAAACGCCCGGCCGAGAGGCCGGGCAGTTGGCAGGTTGAAGCGCTAATCCTTACCGGCCTCGGGCTGTGGCGCCTGTCCGGCCTTCTTGATCTCAATATTGCCGTGCTCGTTGGTGACCTGAAGCTTGGGTCCGCCGTTACCGATGGCTCCGGTGGCGCTGGCGTCGTTCCGGATGGTGCTCACCTTGAGGGCATCGAAGTCGGAAGTGATTTCGCCGTTACGCGCGCGGAGGTCAGCCTGGAAGGTGGACTTGTCGGGTACGAAGATCTGGACGTCACCGCGACGATTGTCGATTTCCATGGTGCCCAATTTCGTGCTGTGGACTTCGATGGTGGAGTTGGCGTTCTCAACGCGCAGGTCCCCGGCAAAGTCATCGAGATGGACATCCTTGGAACGGGTAAGAACACGCATGGGGCCGGCTAACTTGTTGGCGCGAAGGTCACCGGCGTCCATGCTGAAATCGCCATCGAGACGGGCAAATTCCATGTCGGTACGCGAGCTGTGAAAGGTCACAGGCTTGGTGATCTTTGAGAGATTGATGCCGCCAAGATACTCACCGTTGAGTTTCACGGAACCGTTGACTTCCGCGATGGTGGTGTCATCAGCGCGCGCCTGAATATTAACGTCGCCAGTCACCTTGCTGATCTGGATGTCCCCACGCTTTTGGTCAATGTCGATATTCCCGGTAATATCGGAAACGTTAATATCGCCGCGAGAGGTGCTGAGCTTAATTCCGGCCTGACGACTGGCAATGATGACATCGCCATTGCGGGTGGCGACATCGAGCGCTAATGCGCGGGGTACCCAGATTTCCATGTCGGTACGCACGCCACGTGAGCCAGCACCGGAGGTGTTAGCGTTTACGGTGATGACGTTGGCGTCGATGTTAATGGTGGGCTGGGTCTGCTGATCGACCTGGTTGGCGTCATTCTGATCATTGGCGCGGATCTTCTTGGTGACATCGACCTTGACGCGGTTATCGTCCCACGACTTGATGGTGACGTTGCCCCGATCGCTGAGGACACGGAGGGAGGCGTCTTTCAGGCCAGCGGGCAGATCCTGCTGCTGAGTCGCGTTGAAGTTGAAGGTCTGGCCGAACATGCCTCCGAAGAAGTTGTCGTCGACGTCGATCTCACCCTGAATGGCTTGCCAGTTCAGGCGGTCGGCGGTGGAAGCAGAAAGACCGCAAATGATCAGAAGGATGAGGAACAGTACGCCGCCGGCGCCGATGCCGCGGGCGGGGTATCCATGCTGCTTGTCGGTGTAATACTCGGCGAGGCGAATGCCGCCCCACAAGATGAGCAGCAAGGGCCAGTAGCGGGCGAAGTAGTGTCCGAATTGCGGCCAACTGATCACGTGCGAGGTGATCAGGAGGAAGAATACGCCGATGATGATGAGAACCAGCGGGCCGGCCAGAGACCGGCGCCGCCGATAGTACGGAGGAGGTGTAACTGGAGTCGGACTAGCCATTGTGCACCTGTCCTTGACCCTGTTCGGCCGGAGGTACCGCAGGCGGCTGAGGCGCTTGCGGCATCGCCTGGTACTGCATGTGGCCTTCGCTGGAAGTGGTGGACTGCCAGACTTTGACCAGTCCGATCACGATCAGCAACACGGGCCACTGGAACCGCATGTGGTAGAACTCGGTGAGCAGGAACAGCACGCCGAGAGTAATGAGTACGGCAGGTCCCATAATTCCGCGGCTGCGGCACCGAGCACAATTACAGCGATAGCGGTATCCATTCATACGTGTCCTCCTACTCCTGGTTCGGACTGGTTTGTCCGGAGCCAAATCGACGAATGATCATCCAGACGCCAAGGGCGATAAGGATGAGCGGCCACATCCGGCCGAGCCAGTGGAACTGCCACCAGCCAAACTGATGAAGCAGAAACAGCACGCCCATACCGATGAGGATGATGGCACCGACAGGACTCGCCTCACGGGGCTCTGGAGGTGGCGGCGCGACATAGTTAGGCGGAAGCGGTGCCACCGGGATATAACCCGGTGCAGGCGGACCGCCTGGTGGCACTGGAACGAATCCACTCGCCGGTGGAGGAGGCGGAGTAGAGGATGCGCTGGTGTTGCCGCCGAACATCTTCTCGAAGCCAAAGGGATCGGGAAGCGGCAGTCCGTACTGGCGGGCCTTGGCGGTCTTGTAGGCGTCGATGACCATGTAGATAGCCCAGAAGCCGATGGACAGGCCGACGATGGCGTCGAGTCCATTGGGCAGTCCGGTGCTCTCGAGACCGATGAGCCCGGCGAAGATCGCGACGTGGATCAGTCCCTTATAGAACTGGCCGTTATACATGGCGCCGACACCCGGGATGAATCCGAGCAAGAGGGCTATGCCGGGGCTGGGGGCGTCCGGAACCGGGGCGATGGGGATAACCGTCGTACCGGGCTGGTTCACACGGTGCGCGAGGCAATCCTCGCAGTAGATGACACCATGCACCGTGTGTTTGCATGCGTCACACATCGCCTTGCCGCACGTACGGCAGTATGCGGTTGCTGCACTTTCGGGATGGACCGTGCAGTTCATGACAATCTCCTGTGGGCCGGTAACCAGGGATTCACCAACTCACATCCGTGACAGCTCGCCACGACTTCTTGCGATTCGTCCTGGCTGTAGTTCTGGTAGTTTCGCTGATCTGGTTCGTTTCCCTTTTTGTCGTTCGACTGATCCTTTTTTTGATCAGGTTTGTCTTCCGGAGTGGTGGCAGCACGTTTGAGATCGCGCACCTTGGTTTCGAGTTCATACACGAAACGGATGTTCTCGTAGTACTTCACCAGGCGGCCGGAAGTTTCGTAATAGCCCCGGACAATGGCGCTCGGCCGAAGATCAACCTGCTTCAGCGTGGAGAGCCGGATGCCCGCTACATTCAGCACTAAGGTGATGGAGAAGAACGCCATGGCAAAAGACATGGCGAAGCGAGGCTGCATCACCGTACCCCAGACCGGGCGGAGGGACGCGGGAATGCGATCACGCCAGCGTTCCGTCCAGGATTTCGGTGCCTCAGTTCTAGCTGGTGAAGGCGCGCCGGAAGTTGCGATCAGGACGCGCTGAACAAAGCCAGCCGGAGGTTCTACTTCAGGTAGCTCCTTGAGCCAGCCCATGCCAGCCTCGACTTCGGCGAACATCGCCGAACAGGCGGGACAGGAGGCACGATGAGCGTCGAAGCGGATTCGCTTCGTGCCGCCCAGCGAGCCATCCAGGGCATCAGCCAGGAGGGCGTCGAACTCAGCGCACTGCATACCGTTTTTGAGTTCTTCTGCCATTACGTCACCTGCCTATAAGTACGTGAAAGGACCCTTGCAAGTTCCATACGACCCCGATTAATTCTTGATTTCACAGTGCCTTCCGGGACCTTGAGGGCAATGGCGATTTCCTTGTAATCCATGTCCTGGAGGTCGCGGAGGATGACAGCCTCGCGGAGCTCGGGACTGAGCTTCTGGATGGCCTTTTGGACCATTTCCTGGGTCTGGCGGCGCTGGATTCGCTCGTCGGCGGAGGGGCCGGAATCCTGAATTTTGTCACCGAGAGAAATGGAATCGTCATCCTCAGTCAAACCAGCATCCAGGGAGTCGGTTACGCGGTCCTGGCGGGTCTTGCGGAAGTGGTCGACGAGGAGGTTTCGGGTCATGGTCATGACCCAAGTGGCAAAAGCGCCCTTTTCGGGAGCGTAGCTGTCCAGAGTGCGGTAGAGCTTGATGAAAACTTCCTGGGCGAGGTCTTCGGCGTTGTCGGGGGAACCCGTAAATCTATAACAAACGTTGTAGATACGGCGGTTGAACTGGCGGACTATTTCCTCCCAGGCGTCAGCATCGCCTGCGACACAACGGCGCACCAATGCAGTGACAACTTGGGTGTCGTCCACCCGCTGCCCCCTTGGGAGTACCCCCAGATCCTGCCCTAAAACCGCAGTAGCCACATAAGCGATACGCAGGTGCTGGGACGAAAGTTCAGATTTGGCAAACGAAGGGGGATTGTATCAGCCGGGAAACCCAGTTTCATTAACCAGTTAGGAGATTTCACTGTCCGGTTCGGATATGGGAAATAGACAGGGTCGAAGGGGCGGCGACAGGCATCTCATGGGCAAGGAGTGGAACGATGGCAAATTTCCGAAAGCGCAATGACGACCCGGATTCGGCAGGTCAGTCCGGGGATATTCAGCAGATTTCCGAGGTCGCGGATGCGGATTCCCAGAGCGTGGAAGAACTGGTGGAGGAAGGGAACTCGTTCGAGGCAAGCGTGATTGACGGAGTCGAGAACGTGGAAGACGCCGACGTGGCGGAGGTCACAACGCGGGAAGTGCCGGAAGACGATGTCCCGGAGGAATACCGGGATCAGGACCGCGACATAGCCTAGTGATTTGTCAGCTCACGAAATAGGGCCACCAGCACATGTTCTGTATCTTTTCCTGCGCCTGAGTGTCTTATAGGCAGAGGGTGAGGTGTGCTCATGTCGTACCGGTTATTCGGGCTGGTTCTGGTTTTGATGGTTGTCGGGTTTCTTTTTGCTCATCATGCTCGCGCGGCTTCGACTAAGGTGCCGGCTGCAACAACGGATGTTCCGTTGGCTGCGAAGCCGGGCCAACAGAAGGCGGTCTTCGCGGGCGGATGTTTCTGGGGCACCCAGGCCGTGTTTCAACGACTCAAGGGAGTAGTGAAAACGACGGCCGGATTCGCCGGAGGAAAGGCTTCGACGGCGACATACGATCAAGTGACCACCGAGAGTACGGGGCACGCCGAGTCGGTGGAGGTGATCTACGATCCATCGCGGATAACGTACGGGCAGTTATTGCGCGTGTTCTTTGCGGTTGCACATGACCCGACACAGCTCAATCGCCAGGGACCGGATGTCGGCCCGTCGTATCGGTCGGCAATCTTCTACGTGAACGACGAGCAGAAGCGGCTGGCGAATGCGTATATCGCGCAGCTTGAGGCGGCGAAGGTGTTTCCGGCGAAGATTGTTACCGAGGTGAGTCCGCTGAAAGGCTTTTACGCGGCCGAAGATTACCACCAGGATTACGCGTTGAAGAATCCGAACGCGCCTTATGTGCAGATCTGCGATCGTCCAAAGATCGCCGAGTTGAAGAAACAATTTCCGGAATTGTTCGTCGAGTACAAGGGGCACTAGGCGCTTTCGGTAGGGCCCCCGCTATACTCGCTGGATGCACTTGAAGCTTGTCCAGGTTGGCGATCCGGTTCTGCGTGAGAGAGCGCGAGAACTTTCTGCGTCAGAGATACGGTCCGAGGAAATTCAGCGACTCATTGCCCTGATGCAGGAGACATTGCGTGATGCTCCGGGGGTGGGGTTGGCGGCGCCGCAAGTGGGCGAGTCTATTCAGTTGGCAATCATTGAAGACCTGCCGGACTACAGCCGCAACCTGACGGCGGAACAAATTGCCGAACGCGAACGAAAGCCAGTTCCGTTTCACGTAATCATCAATCCGAAGCTGACGCCAGCCGGCAAAGCGGACGTGGAGTTCTTTGAAGGGTGCCTGAGCCTGACGGGTTATACGGCGCTAGTGCCTCGATATCGGAGGGTGAGGGTGGAGTGCCTGGATGAGAAAGCGCAGCCCAAGGTGATCGAGGCTTCAGGGTGGTATGCGCGGATTCTTCAGCATGAAATCGATCACCTGAACGGGATGCTATACATCGATCGCATGCACTCGCGGAGCTTCATGTCGCTGGAGAATTTCACGCGGCAATGGAAGGACACTTCGACTGCCGCAATTAAGCAAAAGCTGGGGCTCTAGTACCCCCAGATATGGCCGCTTACTCATAGCGCAGGGCTTCGACGGGATCGAGTCGCGAGGCCTGAACGGCGGGCCAGACTCCGAAGAAAACTCCGACAGCGACCGAAACGCCAAGGCCGGTCATGACGGCCCAGAGCGGCACCTCCGATGGGAGCGCCGGCAGCACGATATTCAACAGAACGACGATGAACACGGAGAAGATGATGCCGATCAGGCCTCCGGCGCCGGTGAGCGCGACGGCTTCGCTCAGGAACTGGAGAATGATGTCGGAGCGTCGCGCACCTATGGCTTTTCGTACGCCAATCTCGCGCGTGCGCTCGGTGACGCTGACGAGCATGATGTTCATCACGCCGATACCGCCGACCAGGAGACCGATGGCGGAGATGGCAATGGAAATGACAATGATCATGCCGGTGATGCGGTCGAAGTTCTCGATGATTGAGTCAGCAGTGGAGATCGAGAAATCGTCCTCGCCACCCTGCGGAATGCGACGGAATTTACGCATGGCGTTGCGGATTTCCTCGATCGCATCGGCACGCTGGCCATTTTTTGCCTTGGCGGTAAAGAAGTAGCCGTCGGCCTGCGGATAGCGCAGGTGAATGGTTTCAAAGGGAGCGACGATCTGGCGATCAAGTCCGTTCTCGCCGAAGAAGCCGCCCTTGGCGGGCGCAAAAACGCCGAGCACGGTGTATTCGGTTCCATCGACCGTGATCTGCTTTCCGACTCCATCACCGGCGGGAAACAGAGCATCGGCGAGGCTGGATCCGATGGCCACGACTCGCTGGGCCCGCTCGCCTTCGCCCTGAGTGAAGGTCCTTCCCTGGCGAAGGTCGCGGGGAATGATCTCGGATCCGTTGGCGGTGACTCCAATCAGACTGACATTGTCCGACTCGAAACCGGGGACTTTCGCGGTGATGAAGGTGCCGGGCGCAGCGTTTATGAACAGCGTGATGCTGACATCGTCGATGGTACGAACGACGCTCTTGAGGTACGCGGCGGTCTCTGGCTTCAACGGCCGACGGCGGCGTTCCTTCAGCGGAGCGTTTGCTCCGGAGGGATCGCCACTCACGCGCGCGATGAAGATACTGTTCGGTCCGAACTCCTCGAAGAATTGAACGATGCTCTTGCGCAATCCGGTCATGAGCGACGCAACCGTGACAACCGTGGTGATTCCGATAACCACGCCAAGCACGGTTAGACCCGAGCGAAACTTGTGATTCCAGACGGCCTGAAAGGCTAGAGAGAGCGTTTCCCTGGGGCTGATCTTCATCTACTCAGCCCTCAACGCGATGATGGGATCGAGGCGCGCAGCACGGCGCGCGGGATACCAACCGGAGATGATGCCAACGGTACTCGAAACGAGGATCGAGAGGACGACGTAGGTGGCCGTGATTTTTACGCCGATACCGAAGATGACGCTCATTCCTTCGGCCAGAACCGCGCCGGCGGTAATTCCGATGAGTCCACCGACAAGCGAGAGAATCACCGACTCGACCAGAAACTGAAGCAGGATTTCGTTTTGCTTCGCACCGAGGCTTTTGCGGATGCCGATCTCACGCGTCCGTTCAGTCACGCTCACGAGCATGATGTTCATGATGACAATGCCGCCGACGATGAGCGAAATGCTGGTGACAGGTACGACGATGGCAGAAATGACGCCGAGGATCTGGTCGATGAATGAGCGAACGGAATCGGGCGTGAGCGTGTCGAAGTTATCAGGCTTGCCGGGTTGGGCATGGAAGCGGCTGCGAAGCGCGACGCGGGTGGTGTCCAGCGCCTCGTCCATGGAGAGCCCGCTGTTCTTCCGCGCCTTTCCGAAGAAGGCAATGCCGTTCTGAGTTCCGTAAATTTCGGCAAAGAGAGTGGCCGGGATGTAGATGGGGTTATCGAGGCTGCGTCCGAACGATGAACCCTGGCGTTCGAGCAATCCGATGACGGTGAACTCACGGCCGGCGGCGCGGACCTTCTGGCCTATCGGCTGCACGGAAGGGAAGAGCGCATCACGGATGTCCTGCCCGATGATGGCAACCGGAGCCCGCATGCGTTCTTCGGATTCGGTGAAAAAGCGACCATCTTCGATGGGTACGTCGCGGATGTCGGGCAGAGTGTAGGACACGCCGATCACGCTTGCTGCCTCGTAGACCTGGTTACCGCCCTTGATATCTTCGAGTCGCTGGGAGTAGGGGCTGTAGATGATGGAGTCGCCGGTTTCCGTTCGCAGGAAATTGACGTCTTCGGGGCGGATCCGCTTGTTATAACGCTGTTTCTCGGCGAGCTCGCGTCCGGTCAAGCGTCCCACGGACGCGATTTGGGCGATGAGATAACTCTCGCTGCCAAATGATTTGGCAGTGACACTTTCCGCATAGACGCCAAGACCATCGATGGCGGCGCCGACAACCACCACACTCGCAACTCCTACGACCACGCCCAGAACGGTAAGAAAACTGCGCAATTTATGGACGCGGATGGAGTCGAGTGCAAGGCGAATCGCGGTTGTAAGTCGATATAGCAATGTAAAGAAGCCTGAATTGATACTACTACTGAAGTGGGGGTACAAAGAAGAAGCGCGGGTACAGGGCCCGCGCTTGGAGTGATTGCAGGACTATTCCGAGGTGAAGTAATCGACGGCGACAGGACTCTCGAACAGCGAGTAGTCGCGAGTCACGACGGTGATACCGGTGTCGGTAACGAAATAGCGCTGCCGGTCGGCCTCGTGATCGTAGCCGATCACGGTTCCTTCCGGAATGTGGACGTCGCGGTCGATGATTGCGCGGCGTATCCGGCAGTGGCGACCGATGTTGACGTGGCTGAAGACGATGGAAGAATCGACTTCCGCGAACGAGTTGACGCGGACATCCGGCGAGAACACTGAATTGCGTACGGCGCCACCGGAGATGATGCAACCGGCAGAGATGACGGAGTCGAGCGCAGTGCCGGTACGTCCGGCTTCGTTGAAAACGAACTTCGCCGGAGGATACTGGCGCTGGTGCGTGCGCATGGGCCAGTCGCGGTCGTATAAGTTGAAGACCGGCGACACCGAAACGAGGTCCATGTTGGCCTCGTAGTAGGCATCGAGGGTCCCCACGTCGCGCCAGTACAACGCTTCCTTCTTGTTCTCGTCGATGAAGTTGAACGAGTAAATCTTGTAGTCGTCCACCATTCGGGGAAGGATGTTGTGGCCGAAGTCGTGGCGCGATTCCGGGTCCTCAGCGTCCTTCAGCAGGACGGGAATGAGCACATCGGTGTTGAAGATGTACACGCCCATGGAGCCGGAAACCATCGCCGGGTTATAGGGAGACCGGATGGTGGTTACGCGCGGCTTCTCCTGAAAACCCGTAATGCGGCCGTCGCGGTCGATTTCCACGACGCCGAAGTGACGGGTTTCGCTGGGATCGATCAAGATGGTCGCAAGCGTTACATCAGCACCGGAGTCCTTGTGCTGCTGCAACATGCGTCCGTAGTTCATCTTGTAGATGTGATCGCCCGAGAGAATCAGGACGTGCTTGGGCTGCTCCGCACCGATGGAGTAAATGTTCTGATAAACGGCGTCGGCGGTGCCCAGATACCAGTTCTCGCTGACCCGCTTCATGGGAGGCAGGATCTCGACGAATTCGCCGAGGTTGCTGGCGACAATGCTCCAGCCTTCGCGGATGTGACGGTTCAGAGAAAGGGCTTTGTATTGCGTGAGGATATAAACGCGACGCAGGTCGGAGTTGATGCAGTTGGACAGCGTGATATCGATGATTCGATAGATGCCGCCGAATGTTACTGCCGGCTTGGCACGGTCGCGTGTCAGCGGGTACAGCCGCTCTCCTGCGCCACCTGCTAGCAGAACTCCAAGCGTGTCTTTCATGCTTCAGTCCGAAGGATACGAGGTGCAGTTACGTTACGAGGGCCGATAAAGAAAAACTCATTAAGAACTGAAATGGTAGCACATAGTGGCATGGGCACTTCCGTGCGAAAGATTGGTACTACCGTTCAAAAAATCTTGGAAGCGAGCCTGCCGTGAATGGTTCGCTTGCGGCAGAAAATCCGTTTAGAAAGTTAGTTCGTCAGGCGGCATCGTCGAGCGAGATGCGAAGCGATTTCAGAAATTTCATATCCTGGGTATTGACCTTGAATTCGGGCTCAGAGGACTTGCGTCCGACGCTAACCGGGCCCTTGGCGGTGGGTTCTTCCGCTTTGTTGAAACCGATGGTGGCTTCCAGGACGAGGAAAACGTCGTAACCGCCAGCCTTGATTTTGGCGATAACCTCGGAGATCTGCTCGGAATCTGAAAGGGAGTCGTTGATGGCCTCTCCCAGTTCTTTCATCAGCTGCTTCAACTTTGGATTCAAGGGTCCCTCGCAGTCTCCGTATTAGCCTCTAGTGTGTTTTGATGCAGCCGGACGAGTTCGGGTTTTTGACCACAGAAGGTTGTGATGTTTGTCCTGTGGCCTGATTCGGCTGCGGGTTATACGATGAACGGGTGCCGGAACCAACAGGAACAGACAAATTCAGGGCAGTCAGCCGTGTTATAGGGAGGCAAGCCGGACAGAGCCGCTGGAGCAGGGCGGGTTACCACGCCGGACGCGGGTTCCTGAACACGGCGCGAAACGCGCTACATGCGTTGTTCCACCAGGTGATGGGATTGTTCTTCCTGGTGTTTGGGTTAGTGGTGGCGTACGGGGCGTTTCGTGAATATCGGGCCTATACGGCGGGAAAGATGGGGCCGGG
Organism: Terriglobales bacterium; assembly: GCA_035561515.1. Taxonomy (NCBI): domain Bacteria; kingdom Pseudomonadati; phylum Acidobacteriota; class Terriglobia; order Terriglobales; species Terriglobales bacterium. Next base: position 104,316 of record DATMXP010000001.1, read on the forward strand.
GCGCGCCATTATGGCGGCGGTGCTCGCGGCGATGTTCCTCTATTTTGCGATCAGCGCGTTTATACGGGCTGGCCGGAAGAAGTGAGCAATCAAGCTATGGCTGAGTCGAAGCAGTCTCTTAAGCAGGAACCGCAGTTTGCGACAACATCGAAGATCCCTGTCGAGCCGTTGTATACGCCCAGCGACCTGGAGGGGTGGTCATACGACAGTGAGGTCGGCTATCCGGGAGAGTATCCGTACACGCGTGGTGTCCACCCGACGATGTACCGGGGACGGCTGTGGACGATGCGTCAGTACGCCGGCATGGGCGACGCTGAGGAGTCGAATAAGCGATACAAGTACCTGCTGTCGCAAGGCACGACCGGCCTGAGCGTCGCGTTCGATCTGCCCACGCAGATCGGTATGGACTCCGATAGTCCGATGGCGATGGGGGAAGTCGGCAAAGTAGGCGTGGCGATCGATTCCATTGAGGACATGGAACGCCTATTCAGCGGGATCAAGCTGGACACGATCTCCACTTCCATGACGATCAACGCGACCGCGACCATTTTGCTAGCCCTGTACATCGCAGTGGCGAAGCGACAGGGAAGTGAGGTCCGGAAACTTGCCGGGACGGTGCAGAACGACATCCTGAAGGAGTACATCGCGCGCGGAACGTATATCTACCCGCCGGAGCAGGCGATGCGGCTGGTGACGGACTTGTTCGCGTATGCCAACAAAGAAGTCCCGGAGTGGAACACGATTTCGATCTCCGGTTACCACATGCGCGAGGCGGGCTGCACGGCGGTGCAGGAGGTGGCGTTCACGTTGTCGGATGGCATGACATACGTGCAAGCAGCGCTCGACGCAGGGCTGGATATCGATAAGTTCGCGCCGCGTTTGTCGTTCTTCTTTGCGTCGTTTTCGAATTTCCTGGAAGAGGTGGCGAAGTTCCGGGCGGCACGGCGGATGTGGGCGAAGATCATGCGCGAGCAGTTCGGAGCGAAGAGCCCGAAATCGTGGATGCTGCGTTTCCACACGCAAACAGCGGGATCGTCACTGACGGCACAGCAACCGGAGAACAACATCGTTCGCACCGCCTTGCAGGCACTTTCGGCAGTGCTGGGAGGGACACAATCCCTGCACACGAATTCGTTCGACGAAGCGCTGGCGCTTCCGACGGAGCAGTCGGCGCGCATCGCTTTGAGAACTCAGCAGATCATCGCGTATGAATCAGGGGTAGCGCAGACGGTCGATCCGCTGGCGGGATCGTATTTCGTGGAATCGCTGACCAATGAGATCGAGAAGCGCGCGTGGGAGTACCTGGACAAGATTAACGGCATGGGCGGCATGCTGAAGGCGATCGAGCGAGGATATGTGCAGCAGGAGATCCAGAACGCGTCGTATGACTTCCAGCAATCAGTCGAGTCGCAACAGCAGGTGATCGTAGGCGTGAACCGTTTCCGGCTGCAGGAAGAAACACCGGTGCCGATCCTGCGGATTGATGAATCGCTCGAGCGCAAACAGGTGGAGCGTACTCAGGCGCTCCGCGCGAAACGCGCTGCTGGTCCGTGGAAGGATTCACTTACGAAGATTGAGGACGCGGCGAGATCGGGCGAGAACCTGATGCCTCTTATCATCGCAGCAGTGGAGAATCACGCGACAGTAGGCGAGATCAGCAATACGCTGCGGAAGGTGTTCGGGGAATACAAAGAAGCTGTTGTGATTTAGACGGCACGGTCGATTCGAGAATGCCGTGGCCTGCCGTACGATTTTGCCGGGGGACTACAATAGGCCTTCGCAGTTGAGGGACGGAATCGATTGACGACCATCGTGTTCACTTTGCTGCTGTGGGCGATTGCCGCGGTTGCAGGGTTTCTCGGATCATTAACTGGCCTGGGCGGCGGCGTGGTCCTGGTGCCGGTACTCACACTTTTATTCGGCGTTGACCTACGGTATGCGATTGGCGCGTCCCTCGTATCCGTGATCGCCACCTCTTCCGGCGCCGCTGCCGCGTACGTTCGCGAAGGCTATTCTAATATCCGCATCGGAATGCTCCTGGAGATTGCAACCACACTTGGTGCACTGGTGGGGGCGTACCTTGTCACTCGCATCAGCACGCACGCGATTGCAGTCATCTTTGGATTGGTGCTGATTCAGTCTGCTTACCATTCGTTGATGTCGAGAACCCACGGCGCCGATGTGCCCGCGCGTCACGATGCGCTCGCGACAAAGCTGAAGCTCAACGGCAGCTATCCCTCGCAGGGCGAAATGGTGAAGTACGAAGTACAGAGCGTTCCGGTGGGATTCGGACTGATGATGGGCGCCGGAGCACTTTCCGGATTGCTGGGCATCGGCTCGGGCGCAGTGAAAGTAATTGCGATGGACCGGGCGATGAGGATTCCGTTCAAGGTTTCCACCACCACCAGCAATTTCATGATCGGCGTAACAGCGGCCGCGAGCGCGGGCGTTTACCTTGGGCGAGGCTATATCGATCCGAGAATTGCGATGCCGGTGATGCTGGGAGTGCTGGGCGGAGCCTTCGTCGGAACCAAAGTGCTGGCGCGCGCAAAGGTTGGAACGTTGAGGCTGGTATTCGGCGCCGTGGTTCTGTTCCTGGCGATACAGATGATCTACAACGGATTGATGGGGAAGGTGTAACGTGCTGATGACCGACCAGAAACTCGAGACGTTCATCGGCAACCTGTTGCGGATCGGGGTGCTCTCGGCGGCAGCGGTGGTCGCCTTTGGCGCCGTCTTTTATCTCTTCAAGAACGCGATGACGCCAGTTGCGTTTCACGTTTTTGTCCCCAGTGGTGACCATCTTCGAACCGTGGGGGGCATTTTCCGTTCAGCATTTCACGGCGACAGCCAGGGCATCATGCAGTTGGGACTGCTGCTGCTGATTGCTACGCCGGTTGCGCGGGTGGTGCTGGCGGCGGTGGGCTTCTTCGTGGAACGCGATCGGCTTTATGTTGCCGTCAGCCTGATCGTGCTCGCGATCCTGATCTTCAGCATGGCGCACGCGACGTAAGCCAATCTGCGCATTACTCTTTCACTGAAATCTGAAGTGCCTTCATCTTGCGATAAAGGTGACTTCGTTCGAGCCCGAGGACTTCGGCGGTCCGGCTGATGTTGCCGTGGTTTTCGTCGAGCTTCTTCAGGATGTAATCGCGCTCATAAGCCTGACGCGCCTGTTGCAAGCTGCTGAAATCGGATCCGCTGCGGCGCGTTCCTTCGCGATAGACAAGCGGCGGCAGGTGCTTGCGCTCGAAGCGCGAGACCGTGGGATTCATGATGACGATGCGCTCGATGACGTTACGCAACTCGCGGACGTTGCCGGGCCAGGCGTAGCGGGTGAGTACGTCGAGTGCTTCGTCGTTCATCTGCTTCGTCTGCCGGCTGTACTGGGCGGAAAATTCCTTCAGGAAGTGCCGTGCGAGCAGGGGAATGTCTTCCTTGCGTTCGCGAAGCGGCGGAACGTAGAAGGGCACCACGTTGAGGCGGTAGAAGAGGTCTTCACGGAAGTTGCCGCGCGAGATTTCTTCTTCGAGATCGTGATTCGTGGCGGCGATCACGCGAGCGTCTACGGTGAGAGGTTCGTCGCCGCCGACGGGAGTGAAGCGCTGTTCATCGAGCGTACGCAATACTTTGGATTGCGTCTTCAGGCTCATGTCGCCGACTTCATCAAGGAAGAGAGTTCCGCCGTCGGCTTTCTGAAACTTGCCGGTTTTCTCGGCGGCGGCGCCGGCGAATGCGCCCTTGGTGTGACCGAAGAGTTCGCTTTCGATCAGGTCTTCAGGGATGGCGGCGCAGTTCAGTTCGACAAAGGTTTGGTCTTTGCGCAGGCTTTCCGCGTGAATGGCGCGGGCAGCCAGTTCCTTGCCGGTCCCGGACTCGCCGTAAATCAGGACGCGGCCATTGGTTGGCGCCATTAGTGCGATCTGTTGACGCAGGGCTTTCATGGGAACGCTGTCACCAACGATGACGGTCGGCGGAAGGTGATGCTTCAGGTCGCGGTTTTCGTTGCGGAGACGACGTCGCTCGATGGCGTTCTTAACGACGATCAGCGTCTTCTCAAGCGAGAGTGGTTTTTCGAGGAAGTCGAAGGCACCGAGCTTGGTCGCACGGACGGCAGTTTCAATCGTTCCGTGGCCGGAAATCATGACGACTTCGGGGCTGTCTTCGGATTCCTTGATCTTGCCGAGAGTGTCGAGGCCGTCGATGCCCGGAAGCCAGATGTCCAGCAGGACGACGTCGAACTGGCGCTTGCGAAGAGTTTCCAGGCACTCTTCGCCGCTCTGTGCCGTCGAAGGCTTATAGCCCTCGTCTTCAAGGATGCCCTTCAGAGATTCAAGAATGGCGACTTCGTCGTCAACGATCAGGATGTTATGCATGAGCCGCAGTTTCCACGGAAGACTCCGTTGCTACTGGTAACTCCACAATGAACTTAGTTCCCACCGGCCTATTCTCCTCGATTCGAATGGACCCATGATGATCTTCCACGATCCGGCTCACAATGGCGAGCCCCAGTCCGGTGCCTCGTCCCTTGGTTGAGAAGTAGGGAAGGAAGAGTTTCTCCTTCGCCTCGGCGGTAATGCCGTGACCACTATCGGCGATCACCACTTCCACCATATCGCGAGTGCTCAGAACGGAGGTCGTAATCTGGATTTCGCGGACCAGCGAATCACGCATGGCCTCGGCGGCGTTGTCCACCAGGTTGGCCAAGGCGCGCTTCATCGCTTCGGGATCGGCCATTACTTTTGGCAACTCAGGTGACAAGAACGTACGCACCGTGACGCCTTCCAGGCGTCCGTCGAACATGGAGAGCGCGGTGTGAACGATGTTGTTGATGTCAGACGGCCGTACCTGGGCAGCCGGGAAGCGAGCCATGGTGGAGAACTCGTCCACCAGTGTGCGCACGGTCTCAACGGCCCCGGCGATGGTTTCAGCGCAACCGTGAATGACCGCAAGAGAAGCGTCGTCGGGGGCACTGCCACGCTCAAGATGGCGCTTGATGCGCTGCGCAGAAAGTGCAATGGGCGTGAGCGGGTTCTTGATTTCGTGAGCGACGCGGCGTGCAACTTCGCGCCATGCAGCCTGCTTCTGCGCCTTCAGCAGGTCAGTGAGGTCTTCGAAAACGACGACATAGCCGAGTCGCTGTGCCTCATGCTTCAGGGAGGCAACGGTGACGGCCAGACTTAACGTTCGTCCGTTGATGACGGCTTCCAACTGGCTGGTGGCGGTGCTCATGCGGTCGGCCTTACGAAGCATGTGGGCGAGATCGTCGATGAGATCCTGCGGAAAGATGTCGCGAATATGAGAGCCGCGGAGGATGGCGGAACTGCTGCCGTTCGAATCGGGGCGGAACAAGCGAGTGAGCGCGGCGTTCGCGTGCGTCACGCGCATGATGGCGTCGAGCGAAAGCACGCCGGTGGGAATGTTCTCGAGAACGATCTCGATATGCCGGCGGCGCTGGTCAAGTTCCGTATTGGCTTCGGCGAGTTCCAGTCGCGAGGTTTCAAGGCGCAGACGATTGCTCTTCAACTCCTCCGCCATACGGTTGAAAGAGCCAACGAGTTCGCCGAGCTCATCGGTGGCAGGGACTTGCACGCGGTAGTCGAGATTGCCCTTCGACAACTCCTGAGTGCCAGTGGCTAGCGCGGCCACCGGTGTGGTGACGAACTTGGAGAGGAACACCGCCAACCATGTCGCTGCGAAAAGCACCACGGAGGTGATCAGCAGCAACAGCATCATGTAGGTAAGGCGAATGCGTTTTCGTTCGTTGGCGAGCGAAAGATAGCCCTGCTGGCTTTGCTCCATCTGCGCCACGGCCCTGGTGAAGTTCGGCGGCATGGACATGCCGACGATGATCATGCCGTTGCGACCAACCTCCTGCCATCCGATGAGGAACTGGCGGCGGTCAATCTGGATCGAAGTAGGCAGGCTCAGACTGCCAGATGAGATACGCAACTTCTGGGCGAGTTGGGGCCAGGTGGTCGGAATTTGGTAGCTGGCTTCAAGTTCCGAATCCAACAACGCCAACGCGAAGCCGCCCTGTAAAGGAGCGTCGCGGCGACGAAATTCATCGAGCAAAGGACCGAACTTGCCGGTCTGGAAAGCTTTCTCCGTTTCAGGAGCAACGGCGAGGGAGACGGCTTCCGCCCGCGCATTTTCAAGAGTGTATTCAGCCAGCGTGGTGGCGATGGTCGTGGTATCGCGCCGGACCTCTTCGATGGGACTGGAGAACCATTTGTCGATAGAGCGGTTCATCAATCCGTAGGCAAACAGAAACAGGAAGAGCACCGGTCCGAACGAAAGTGCCAGCGCGCCCGAAACGAGCTTGGTCCGGAACTTCGAACCCATCACCCCGCCGCGCCTTTCGGCGGCTAACTTCAGCAGGATGCGGGCGAGCATCAAGCAGAGGAGCAGGAACAGCAGGAAGACGAAGGCCGACAAGGCGGCGAAAACAAGGGCCTGGCTGCTGCTGTCCGGACGAAGGAAGGTCAGGTTAAACGCCTGTTGCGAGAACAGGAATGTCAGCAAGACGAACGCGGGCACCGCAAGCAAGATCGCGGCGGTCCTGCGGCGAATACGTCGCTGGTTATCTCGCATTGGCGATTCGGGAGACAAATCCGACTATCAATTATAGACAAGCGAACTCAGCGAAAGTTGCCGTTCTACTTTGACCTTTGCTTCATTTTGAGCCGAATTGGACTGTGGAGAAACCTGCCGAGGGGGCAATCTTCGCAACTTACCCGGCGGGACTGGCAGTAGTTCTTGCCCACTCCGACGATGAGTCCGTGAAATTCGTTGAAGATTTGTGCCCGAGGGGACCGCGGCGCTTCGCTCATGGCGGATGGCGGATGGTGAGCGCCGGGAGGTTTGTGATGATGCTCAAGAGCGGGTTCGTCAAAGCCTGTTCCGGGGGGGAACGCGGCTTCAAACGCAGCCCGGATATCTTCATACTTTGCGATTGCGGACAAGATGCCGTGGCGTTCGAGGATGCGCCGGGTGTAGGCGTCGACGACGAACACCTCGTGCTGCCCGGCATAAAGGAGAATGGAGTCTGCGGTTTCAGGACCGATGCCGTTCAGAGAAAGCAACTCGGCGCGGAGCTCGTTGGTCGGACGGGAGAACAGACGATCGACTGAGCCGGCGTAATGCTGGTCGAGATGATGGATGAAGGTCTTCAGCCTTGAGGCTTTCTGGCGAAAGTAGCCGGCAGGGCGAATCAGTTGTTCGAGAGAGGCCAGCGGAAGAGCCCTCATCGCCTCGATGCTCAGGGCATCCGCGGCACGAAGATTGTTGATGGCGCGCTCGACGTTCGTCCAGGCGGTGTTCTGGGTCAGAAACGAGCCAACGATCACTTCCCAGGCGGATTCGGCGGGCCACCAGTGCTGGCGTCCCCAGGTTTTGTAAAGGGCGGAATAGAATTCGCGGATACGGGATTGCGCTTCAGGCAGCCTTACGAGCACGGACGGCTTTGCGGTAGACCTTCTTGCTGGCTTTGATGAGCTTTTCGTTCTCGTCGCGGATGGGTTGTGCTTGCTCATCTCTTATACGGGCGACTTCACGGAGCAGAACGGATTTCTGTTGCTCGTTGCGAGCCTTGTCGGTGAGATTCCGAGTGCGTGTAGCGGCGCTGGAGCCGGGCTTTTTCGGGGGAACTGCGGCCATGGTTTGTCGAGTATAGTCCCAAATCCGCCCGCTGAAATCGCGCGTCCGGGGTATTTCTTGCCCTAGGCATCCGTGTTAACGGCTGGGCTTGCCGGGCTTCTTCGCCGGAGCCGTGGGCGTGCTGGAGCGCCTGGAGTTGAGTTCACCATTGATGGGTCCAAACATGATCAGGACGCCATCCAGATGATCGGTATCGCGGCTGAGGGGCGTGAAATGTAGATCGAATGACCCTTCGAAACTTGCCGTTTTGAACTTCTCGTTCTTCAGAACAGCTGGCTTCGCTTTGGCGGCTACGAAGCGACACCGGCGCAAAATAGATTTTCGCAGTTCGCTGTCCATGGGGAGTTGGTCCACGTTCACACCAACAACGGAGGTGGCGCCGACGCCGAACAATTTTTGAGCGGCGCTGTTCCAAAGTTGAATCTTCTCTTCACGATCGACCAGCAGGACGGGCCAGGGCATCAGACGAAGTGTTTCGGCGTAGCGTGAAGTCAGTTCGTTCAGTTCGCGGCTGCGACGCTCGAGTTCCTCGTTCATGTTCTCGAGCTCTTCGTTCAGTGACTGGAGTTCTTCGTTGGTCGTCTCCAATTCTTCATTAGTGGACTGGAGTTCCTCGTTGGTGGTTTCGAGTTCCTCGTTGGTGGACTGAAGTTCTTCGTTGGTGGTTTCGAGTTCTTCGTTGGCCGACTGAAGCTCTTCGCCGGTGGCTTCGAGCTGTTCGATGGTGGATTGCAGACGGTCCTGGGTGGTGATGTCTTCCGAATAAATGATGGTGCCTTCGCGCTCGTTGCTCTCGCCCATCACGGGCCGAAGCATGATCGAGACAAGTTTTTCATCGCCGTCGACCTTTACGCGGCACTGGAACGAAACGACATCGTTTCCAGCTGATCGCGTTGCCTCGACGCGTCCTGGCAGTTCGGGGCAGCGGAAGACCATTTCCGTGTTGTGAAGCTTCTTGCCGGCGAGGCGAAGGCCTGCCAAACCAAAGGTGGCGACGGCCGCGTCGTTGTGAGAAACGATCACATCGCGGAGGTCAAGAATCATGACGCCGGATTTGACGGTCTCAAGAAGGTGCCGGTGCTGTAATTTCAGTGAGCGAAGTTCGTGCTGGGTTCTGCTCTCGTCAGGCATAACCATCTCAGAGACACCCGGTTCGGTTATCGGGACGTCTCTAGCCTCCGTAATCCGCTGGAAGATTCTCCAGCGTGGATGTATGGCGCGGAAGTACTTTGACTCCGTCAGCTTGGATTCGGCCTTCCCCAGAAACAGGATGCCATTTGGCTCCAGGGCGTAATGCAGCCGCTTGAAGATCTGCTTCTGGGCGTCACTATCAAAATAAATCAGGACATTGCGACAAAGCACCAGGTTGCAATGAGAAATTGGTGCGTCCGATATCAAATTGGAACGGCCGAAAATGGTCATGCGGCGGATCTCGCGGGTCACGCGGAAGGCGGTGGTGCCCTGGAAATACTTTTCTTTCCAGTCGGGCCGCATGCGCCGAAGTTTCTCGCCGTTGTATTCGCCTCGTCGTGCCGTACTCAGCGCGTCATCGTCAATGTCGGTGGCGTAGATCTTGATGTCGAAATCGCCCAACTTCGGTCCCAGGATTTCTGCGACGAGAATGGCAAGGGAGTACGGTTCTTCACCGCTTGCACAACCGGCGCTCCAGGCACGAAAGGCGTCGCCGGGGCGCAGGCTGCGCAACAGGCGCGGGAGGACCTGCGTTCCCAGGAAATCCCAGGCAGGGGCATCGCGGAAGAATTCCGTGACGTTGATCAGAACGGTGTTTAGGAGTTCGGCGACTTCCTGCTGATCTTCACGGATGCGCGACAGGTATTCGGAAGCAGAGGATATGTTGAGCTGAAACATGCGCCGGCGTATACGCCGGTCCAGAGTGCTCGACTTGTAGGCACGTAAGTCTAGACCGCGTTCTTCCGCGATCAGGTGAATCAGTTGCTTCAGGGAAATCTCTTCCGCCATTTAGTAGAGCGCTATGAACTGCAAATTTGGATTAACTTCTCGCCAATTTTATCCAACGGCAGAACGAAGTCTACACATCCAGTACGGCTGGCTGCCAGAGGCATGTCATTGAATTCTGCTTCGGTGGGATCTTCGGTGATAGTGACACCACCGGCGGTTTTAATGGCGCGAATGCCCTGGGAGCCGTCGTGACCGGTGCCGCTCAGGATAACTCCAACTGCATGCGGTCCGAAAGCGACGGCTACTGACTCGAAGAGAAGGTCGATGTTCGGACGCAGGAAGTGGACGGGTGGCGTCTTCAGGAGGTGCATCCGGGTTTCGTCGATGGTGAGGTGGAATCCGGGGCGAGCGACAAACACCATACCTTCGCGCAGCGGGTCGGAATCTGCGGGTTGCACCGCAAGCGCGGTACGGCGACCTAACAATTCCGGCAGAATACTGTTATGAGTCTCGCTCAGGTGAGTGGCGATCATCACGCAGGCCGGGAGGTTCGAGGGGAGACCTTGAAGAACCGCGAAAAGTGAGTGAAGCCCGCCGGCAGACGCACCGACAGCGATCAGGTGGCGCACCCGGCTACTTACTGCTGGCGAAGCGCGCGGGATGGCGATTTCCTGCGGCACAGGCCCCCTGATTAGCGCAAGCGTAACACACTTTTTGAGAACTGTTCGGGATTCCGGCTAATCGGCCGAAGCTTGTTCTTCGGCTTCGTCCAGGGGC
>DATMXP010000002.1 GCA_035561515.1 Terriglobales bacterium
GTAGGGGGGAGGGGTGGGGATATCAGAACAGACCGGGGCACCCCTAAAAGGAATCCCGCGGTACATGTTGTGCAGGCGTAACTCCTGTGACGCATGAACATCCATTTCGGCTGGTGCTTGGGTAGAATGGCGCTTCAATCCTGTTTCAGTAGAGGTCGACCTTGGCCACCACGGAAGTAGCACCGATGACGGAGAACCAACCCAGTTCAGAACCGCAAGTCCAACAACTGCCCAAGCATAAGGTCAAACTCAAGAAGCACCTGCAACGTTCGTGTAACGAGAAGGACGAGAAGGGCAAGATTTGTGGCGGTCACCTGAAGCGCTGGTTCTACATGACCGACGTCATCGAGCAGGAATGCGGCGACGTCGAACAGGCTTGGGGCAAGAACGCCGAGGTCTACCGGTGCGAATACTGCAAGACCCTATACTTGCCAAACCCACAGGACCCGCGCGGCGCCAACGTCGCCGGCAAGGGCATGATTTCAGTATTCGGACTGACCGTTCCGCCGAAAGAAACGAAATAATAAAACCGTGCAGGAATGAAGGCCGAAGAGTTGTGTGGATGGAATGCGGCCTGGAAAAGAAATGGCGCACCCGACAGGACTCGAACCTGTAACCTACGGCTCCGGAGGCCGTCGCTCTATCCATTGAGCCACGGGTGCGCTCAGGTCGATTATAGCAATCTATCGCTGTTAATTGTCAGCTAGCCTTCCGGCGGTCCAGTTCAACAGGCGCTTTTTGAGCGGTCGTAGGGAAGAAGACCGAGAAGCACGTTCCACTGCGCCCGGGCGATGTGGAAGTGCGGTAAGTGAGAGTTCCGCGATACTTCTCCACGATCCCGCGGCACACCCACAAGCCAAGACCAGTTCCTTTTTCACCCTTGCTCGTGACAAAGGGATCCATCAAACGGCCTCGTACTTCTTCGGGAATTCCAGCACCCGTATCGCAGATAAGCACACGCGCGCCGTCGCGGCCGAGGCCCTCCGACTTGCGCGCTGCCCGAGTCCTGATCGTCAGTCGTCCAGTGCCAGGCATTGCATCCAGGGCATTGCCAACCAGGTTTGAAAAAACCTGGCGGAGTTCGCCAGGAAACGCGAGGACGGAGACTGAAGGCTGATAATTTTTCACAACGACAACGCCTTGTCGCCGGATGCGAGCCGCGAAAAGCGTGAGTACATTGTCGATCACTTCTGCGAGGTCGACCTCTACCGGTTGCCGCGATTCGCGGCTGAACGTGAGCATCTGTTCGGAAATGTTGCTGACGCGCTCCAGTTCCTCGCGAGCCAGCCGAACATAGGTTTTCGAAGCCTCATCAAGGGTTCCGTGCTCCAGCAGGTAAAGAATGTTGCCCAGCGAATCGAGCGGGTTATGAATCTCGTGAGCAACGCTCGCAGCGAGACGACCGATGCTGGCCATCTTCTCTGCCGATTGAAGAGTGCGTTCCGACTGGCGATGTTCGGTTTCGTCGCGCAACACGATCACTACGCCCGTCAGAGCATGACTTTCATCCCGCATCGGCGACGCCGCGACAAAAACTGGAACGCGGCTGTCATCGTGACGCAGCAACAGGCTGTGCGCCGATGAAGTAACGCGGGCCTGAGTAACTACGACACTTTGAAACGGGTCCGAAAGCGGCTCGCCGGTGTATTCGTCGATGACGTGAACTGTTTCTGATACCGGTGCGAGGTTTAGTTCCGACTGGCTGCGATTCAAAAGCGCCTGCGCGACATTATTCGAGAAGACAATTCGTCCGCGGAGGTCGGCGGCGATCACTCCGTCATCGATGCTGGTGAGAACGCCCTCGAGCCAGCTCTGACTTTGCTGAAGCTCTTCGCCACGCTCGTAAGCCGTCACCAAAGTCCGGTTGAAAGTGCGGGCAAGCGTGGAAAGCTCGCGCCGCGAGAAGGTGGCGATGACGAATCCAACCGCAACGCAAAGGACTGTCGCCATGATGAAGAGCGTGGTGACGGTGCGCTGAACTCCCCTGACCCGGTTTTGAAACCGGCCTTCTTCGATCGTGAGGATCTGGTCGCGCTCATGCCGGATTTCGTCCATGAGAGTTTTCCCCTCGAGGTTGAAATCCGAATCGGTCACCGGTCCTGAAACCCTGCGGATCACAATCATCCTCTCGGCGTAGTTTTGCCACGCTTCGAAGTTCCTCTGCATGGCGACCTGAGCCTGTGTCTGTCGCGGATCGTCGCGCACGAGTTCAGCCAACTGGTCGAAGGCTGGCTGAACCTGTGGCAGAGACGTGCGGTAAGGCTGGAGAAAGGATTCGCTGCCCGTGAGAAGGTATCCCCGCAGCCCGGTCTCCATGTCGAGGATGAGCCTCATGACGGAACGAGCGCGGGTCTGAACGTCGTAGCTGTGCTGGGCATTCAGCAGGGCACCGCGGAGGAACCATGCCTGAATAACGAAAGCGGCCCCTAGCAAGGCCGCGAGGACCAGCGGGACGATGAAAGCGAGACGAAGATGGTGTCGAAACTCTCTGACCTGTGTCTGCATGCGGTAGCTTGGGCGCTATTGAGGCTGCCGGTGCTTGGGTTTCGTGGACTTAGATGTAAATTCCTGAAAATTGGAGGGTTGGACGGCTAATGATTGAGAATCAGGCACTTAGGAACGGAAGGATAGGACCGAACGCCGGAGGTAGCCGTACGTCCTTAGTGTTTCCTCAGGGGATATTTAGAACTAAATGCGTTAACACCACTGCATATAGTGGCATTCAGAGTAGCTGGATACAAAAGATGGGCACGTACATGTACTTTAGTGCCGAAAACTGAGGGGCAGAAACCGGAAACTAACCCAAAACTCCGGAAGTTGTCCTTGACACCGCCCATATTAACCCTGATATAACCAGCACGCTCGCAGTTCCCCCCCGAGACTCGCAGAGGATTTCCTCATCGGCTCCAAAAGAGCGGGTGCCGTGTCTTTTCGCCCCTAGCGAGGGCAGTACATCTGTGGAAAGGGCTACAACCTATGGCCGATGCGCCTGAAGTAATGAACATCCGCCAGGCTTCCGAGTACCTGGGCGTGAGTCCTGACACGCTTTACAAGTACGTTTACGAGGAGAAGATCCCGGCCTTCAAGCTGGGTAACCGCTGGAAATTTAAAAAGACCATCCTCGACACATGGATGGAGCGCAAGAGTTCGGTGGGCGAAGGGAAAGCCAAGAAAAGACCCAAAGCGGCTCGTGCAGTTGCGGCACGTTAGAGGCGAAACTCTATGTTTGGAATGGGCGGCTCGAAAACGATCGTTGGATTGGACATTGGCTCCAGCAGCATCAAGGCGGTGGAGCTGAAGAAGTCACGGGGAGCGATTGAACTGGCGCACGTCGGCGTAGAACCGCTGGCGAATGACGTGGTGGTGGATTCGATGATCATGGATTCGCCCGCGGTAGCCAGCGCGATCACAAAATTATTTGCCGACGCGGGAATCAAGACGAGGTCGGTTGCCACCTCAGTGAGCGGACATTCCGTCATCGTGAAACGGATCCAGGTTGCGACGATGACGGAAGAGCAACTCGCGGAGAGCATCAACACCGAAGCGGCGCAGCATATTCCTTTTGACATCACGGACGTGCACATCGACTACCAGATCCTTTCAGAGGACCTGAGTGGGCCGCAGATGGACGTTCTGCTGGTGGCGGTGAAAAAGGACAAGATTCTCAATTACACCAACGTGCTCTCGATGGCGGGCAAAAGCCCGAATATTGTAGACATTGACGTCTTCGCACTACAGAACTGCTACGAGTACAACTACGAGCCGGCACCTGGTGCGACGGTAGCGCTGCTGAACCTGGGCGCGAGCGTCATGAATATCAATATTCTGAAGGGCTCGACGCCGTTGTTCACCCGAGATGTGAGCGTTGGCGGGCACCAATACACGGATGCCCTGCAGAAAGAGCTGGACCTCAGTTTCGACGACGCAGAGTCGCTGAAGCTGGGTGAGCGAGTCGGAACGGTGAGCGAAGACGCCAAGTTGCCCATCCTGCAGCAGGTGACGGAGATCATCGTCCTGGAAATCCAGAAGACCTTCGACTTCTTCCGCGCAACCGCGGCGGGAGAGCACATCGAGAGGATTTACCTCGCGGGTGGCTCTTCCAAGGTCCCAGGCCTGATGGAAGCACTGCGGCAAGAGTTCTCGTTGCCGGTAGAGATCCTGAATCCGTTCGCGAAGATCGATTACGTCTCGAATGCTTCCGATCTGATTGACCGTAACGCAGGGCAGTTGGCGGTCGCGGTGGGTTTGGCCCTAAGGAGTTTTGAAGACCTATGATCCGCATAAACCTGCTAGGTGTAGCGAAATCGAAGAAGGCCAGGCGGCCGTCGTTCTCGATGAGTGGGTCGGGCGTGAATCCGACGCTGATCGGCTTGATCGTCCTGCTGGTCGTGGTCGGCGGCAACTACTGGTACCTGAGCTATCTGAATGGCAAGCAAGTGCAGCTACAGACCGACTTGTCGAAAGAACGGCTGTTGAACGCGCAACTGGCCAGCACAAAGGCGAAGTATCAAGAACGCGAGAAGCAGTTCCAGCTTTATGACCGGCGCGTGAAGGTGATTCACAAGTTGCAGGAAGCGCAGGCAGGCCCGACAGAGTTGCTGAACACGGTGGCGAATACGGTCAACAGCACGGACGCCGTGTGGCTGAACAGCATGAACGAGGAGGGCAACAGCATCAACCTCGTGGGTACAGCCATCAGCGCCAGCGCGGTCGCGAATTTGATCACCAACCTGAAAAAGACGGACTACTTCAAGTCGGTGGAAATCAAGGAAACATACCAGGACGACACCGTGAAGGAGATCCAGGCATTCACGTTCACGATCGTCTGTGAGCAAAAACAGAAGTCGTAAAGGGCGGACATTATGGCGAAGTGGAGCGATCTGCCGGTCAGAACACAATTGGTCGTAATCATTGTCGGAGCCGTGGTGATCACCGGAGCCGCATATTTCCTGCTGTTCAAGCCGGTGATAGACCAGAACACGCAAACGGGGCAGGAACTCGCGGCGGTGCGCGCGGAGAACGACTCACTCAAGCCGTTCCAATCCAAGCTGAGCGACCTGGAACGCCAGATCGAGAGCCTGAAGCAGCAGCTTGAGATTCAAAAGCGGATCGTCCCCGATGAGAAGGAAGCCGACCAGTTCATCCGCCTGGTGCAGTCGACAGCGAGCACGGCTGGAATCGAAGTCCGGAGTTATAGCTCGAAGCCGGTCGGGACGAAGGAGTTCTTTGTGGAGGTTCCATTCGAGTTAAACGTGGATGGACCGTACTACTCGGTGCTTGGCTTCTTCGACAAGCTTGGAAAGCTGGAACGCATCATCAACGTCACGGGATTGCAGATGGCGGCAGTGGCGGATGCGAGTAAAGCGAAGGTAAAGAGACGTTACAACTACGCTCCGACAGAGACTGTGGCCGCATCATTCCTGGCCACTACGTATTTCAGCCATGACGTTCCGGCAGCGACCGCGAAACCCGCGGCGGCTCCGGCAAAGAAGTAGCAGGGGATTGGATATGAAGCCGGTAACAACTTTGTTCATGATTACGTTGGCTGTGGGAACGCTCAGCGCGCAAACGCCCGGACAACATCCGGCGGTATCGGTGGCGAAGACTGCGGCTGCCGGCGCACAAGCCCCTGCCGCGGCGAAGCCAGCCGCAAAGACAGCGCAGCCTGCTGCGAAGCCGGCACAACCGGTTACAAGCACCAAACCCGAAGCGCAGAAGGTTAACAGTCCATTCGGCGGAAAGAAGACGACGCCAAAGGCGGCTACTCCGGTGCCAACCGCTACTCCTGCGAAAGCGGCCGAGAAGCCCGCGGAGAAACCCGGGGAGGTGAAACCTGCGGTCGCCAAGCAGGAAGAAATGTCGAGGGTTGCAGCCAGGCCGAACCGTCGAGATCCGTTTGTGAGCCCGATCGTGCGTGCCTCCGGCATGGGGCCGGCGTGCGAAACGGGGAAGCGCTGCCTGATGGTGGACCAGATTCAGTTGAAGGGCATTGTGAAATCGCCGAACGGATTCATCGCGGTGGTAGAGAACGCGGCAAAACGGGCGTACTTCCTCCGCGAGAACGATCCGGTCTTCAACGGAACCGTGGTGAAGATTACGGGTGACACAGTTGTGTTCCGTGAGATGACGACGGACAAACTTGGTAAACAGGGCGTGCGAGAAGTAGTGAAAAAAGTCAACGCTCCAGTTGTATAGGTAACGTTGGGAAACCCTGCCCACGGAGGATTCTCCCGGGCAGGCGCAAGAGTTTGGTAGGTAGCGATATCAAGTCGGTCGCTGTTTCAGTATCGGGCCGAACCTGGGAATCTGTGAATCCGTCCGCCACTTCAAGGGAGACGGACGGTGGGTAATTCTTCAGCGGCGATGGATCGCCGCACACGCGAGGGCGAAAGCGCCGCGTGGGGAGAAACGAGATGAGGCTGAAGCAACTGCTGGGTCTTCTAACTCTGCTGCTCGTTCTGAGCGCCGTCGGCATGGCGGGAACATCGCAATTGACGAATGTCAGTGCGTCCGCCCAAGGCAACGCCACGGTTATCACCCTCCATGCGAGTGGTGCCTTCACGCATACGGAATATCGTCCGATGGAAAACCTGTTGCTCGTGGATTTGAGCGGGGTTTCCGCCGGACAATGGAAAGAACGCACGCGCAACCTGGATCTGCCAGGCGTGAAGTCGTATCACGTCATTGGCTATACGGGCGCAAGTGGTGCCGATGTGGCGCGCGTGGAGTTAACGATTGAGCCCGGCGCGACCGTAGATGTGAGCCAGGTTGCCGGCGCGTTGAATATCAAGATTGGGGACAAGGGCGCGGTAAACGCAGCTCCAGCCGTGGCGCAACAGAAGGTTGCGGCGCCGACGGTGAAGCCAGTGGCGATGAAGACGAGTGCCCCGGTACACACGGGTGGCCCGGTCGTCGTCAACAATATTGGCGTATCACGCGGCGAGGATACCGTTGATATCGAGATTCTCGGCAACGGCCCGATGAGCGCGAAGGCGATGAAACTCACGTCGCCGGCGCGACTGGTCGTCGACATCGCGAATGCGGTTCCGTCTGGCCGGAACAAAGTCCTCAATGTGAATTCCGGCGATGTAAAAGCGGTGCGCATGGGACGATTCCAGGACCAGCCTCCAGTGACGCGTGTGGTGGTCGATCTGGCAACCATGCGCGAGTACGAGGTGGTTCCCTCGGGGAACAAGGTTGTGGTTCGGGTTCATGAGCCCGTAGCCGTGAAGGCGGCTCCGACCCAGGCTGCCCCGGTGCAGCCCGCGCCGGTGGTGGCTTCGGCTCCAAAACCGGTCCAGAGCCAACCTCAAGCCGCAGCTCCGGTCGAACAACCGAAGCCGGTGGAGGTCGCGAAGCAGGCAGAGCCAGCATCGACAGAGTCCAAAGACTTCGTGATGGTGGAACCTCAGTATCATCCGGTCAGCAATGCGAAACAGGCCAACGATACGAAGGCATCGGCCGAAGCGGCAGCGAATGTGATCTCGGGTGGAATGAAGGCGTCGGAAACGGCGGTTATGCCTCCGGTGAGCGCCAGCATGGCTCCTCAACCTGCGACGAACCTGGCCCAGCAACAGGCGGCAGCGCAGGCGACAGCGGCTCCGGCGCGTCCGAAGTACACGGGCGAACCGATCTCGGTGAACCTGAAAGACGTCGACCTGAAGGATTTCTTCCGTCTGATCCACGAGATCAGCGGTCTCAACATCGTTCTCGATCCTAACGTGCGCGGTACCCTTACCCTGGTACTCGACGATGTACCGTGGGATCAGGCGCTTGACCTCGTGCTCGCGAACAACGGACTTGATCGCAAGCTCGACGGCAACGTATTGCGCATCGCGACTGTGGACACGCTCCGCAAGGAAGCCGACGCACTCCGCGCAAAGAACGAAGCGGAAGCATTATCGGTTCCGAAAGTCACCGTCACGCACTTCCTGAGCTATGCTCGCGCGGCTGACGTGGTTCCTACCGTGAAGCGTTTCCTGACGCAGCGCGGTGATGTGATCGCGGATGCTCGTACGAATTCGCTCATCATCCAGGACATTCCGGCGTCGATTCCGGAAGTACAGCGGTTGCTGACGCAACTCGATCGCAAGACGCAGGAAGTGGAAATCGAAGCTCGCGTCATCGCGGCGACCCGCACCTTCGCACGAGATATCGGCGTGCAGGTTGGCTTCGGATGGGGCAATGGACCGTCCGCGGTGGGTGGTGCCAGTTCCGTCGGGACGAGCCCGCTGCAGGTGGGCGTGGCCGGACCGAAGTACTTCACAGTGGGCAGCAACCAGATTCCACTGTTCTCGAACCTGGCGGCCAACGGCCCGACAAGCGGCCTATCTTTCAACAACGTGAGCTCTAATTACCGCCTCGACATGATCCTGACGATGGCGGAATCGCGTGGATTGCTGAAGATTCTGTCGCGGCCGCGCATCGTAACCCAGAACAACGTACAGGCGCTGGTCCGGCAGGGCGTGCGCGTGCCGGTTGTGACCGCAGCCCAGTTGGGTGGTCCGCCTACTACGACGTATGTGGAAGCGTTCCTTCGCCTGACGGTGACGCCGCAGATCACGGTTGAGAACACCATCTTCCTGAATATCGACGTTGAGAACACGACGCCAGATTTCAGCCAGCAGGTCAGCGGCAACCCAACGCTCATCACGCAACAGGCAACGACGTCTGTGCTGGTCACCGACGGCGGTACGGTGGTGATTGGCGGCGTGATTCAGACGCAGAATACGGTTTCTGTGCAGCAGGTTCCGTTGCTGGGCAGCCTCCCCGTGGTCGGCAACCTCTTCAGGCGCCGCGCGGTGAGCACCTCGACGCAGGAACTGCTCTTCTTTGTCACTCCCAAAATCGTACAAACATAACCGATCCGCACTACGAACGGACAACACCGATGGCCCCCAGAAATGGGGGCCGTTTTTGTTGATGATCAGCTTTTTGGGATTGACGCTCAGACCTGAGGATCGAGGTCGAGGAGATTGCTAGCCCTTCTTGAGCTCGGTAAGAACCTGCTTGGCGACGTCCTTGAGGGTTTCGAAGACTCCGGTGCCCTGAAACGCAACCGCTTCGAATACAGGCTCGCCCTTCTTCACTAGTTCCTTCTTGAGGATGTCCACGGGCAGGGCGCTGGGCAAGTCACGCTTGTTCAACTGAAGAACGTAGGGGATCTTCGCGAACTCGTAGCCGTGTTCCTTGAGGTTTTCCTGAAGGTTCTCCAGGGCCTCGATGTTGGCGTCCATGCGCTCTTCCTGCGAGTCGGCGACGAAGACTACGCCATCTACGCCGCGCAGGATCAGCTTGCGGCTGGCGTCATAGAAGACCTGTCCAGGGACGGTATAGAGGTGAAAACGGGTCTTAAATCCACGAACGGTGCCCAAATCGAGGGGCAGAAAGTCAAAAAACAGGGTACGGTCAGTTTCTGTGGCCAGCGAGATCATCTTGCCCTTCTGTTTCTCGCCGGTCTTGTCGTACACAATCTGAAGATTGGTGGTCTTGCCACCGAGGCCGGGGCCGTAATAAACAATCTTGCAGTTGATTTCGCGGGCTGCGAAGTTAATAAAACTCAAATGCCCAGCCTCTAGTCAGGCGCTCCTAAGCGCCTTTGAATTCTAACCCTTACCTAGGGGAGTACCTGCTTTATACCATACCGCAGGCGCACCTCACAGCGAAGCGTCACCAAAGTGCTTACTTCGCACTTGGCGGCAGTGGATAGTAACCATCGCGCGCAATGACCTTCAAACCTGGCCTGCGAACGCGAACCTCGATGCTGCGATATTGCGAAGAGGCAGACGGCCGAGTCAGGTATCCGATTGTGTACTGGTTACGGGCTTCCTGAGTGACCTGCGCGTACGCAGTTTCGATGGCGTCGCGAGTAAACTCGCGGAACACCTGACCGCCGGTTGCGGCGGCGTATTTGGGAAGAATGTCGCCGTAACCCTGGCCGGGAATACGAATCCTATTCAACTGCCTATATCCGGGGATGGAAGCTTCCTCGACGCCTACCGCATAGACGGTGATCTGGTGCGTAAGGAGAACCTTCAAAACCTCGCTGTAGCTGGCGTCGCTGCCGAGTTCGCGTCCATTGCTGATGATGAACAGGACCTTCCGGCGCGTCCGATCGCGTTGGCCGAGTTCCAGGGCAGCCTGGAGAACGGCGTCGTTGAGGACGCGTGACGTTGGGCGATAGATATCCCCGGACTGTGGCGCGTTGACCGTTGCAGCGGCGCCGGGGTCTGCCGGTCGCCCGTTGATGGTGGGCCCAGAGCCAAGCGGTCCGCCAATCATCGGAGCGCCCATCGTTCTGCCGGTGGCCTGCTTCTGAAGTTTACGCATGGTCTGGAGGAATACTTCGTTCTGCGCGGGGGTGAAGCCTTGAACCCGTTGCACCGTATTGCCGTAGGTGTAGAGGCTGACTTCATCGAACTGGCCGAATGCGCCGACCAGGGCCGGCAGCGTTTCGCGAACACGTGAGACCGCCACATCAGTCATTCCCAGATCGAGGACAACTGCCGCCGACAGCGGAAACGGGTCGCTGGTGAAAAAGGTGATTCGCTGGGCGTCGTCGTTTTCCAGGATCATGAAGTCCTGCGGGAGCAGTCCGGCTACAAGTTGCCCCCGGTCGTCTTTCACCGTGACCGGAACTTGGACGAAGTTCACGGTTTTAATCAAAGTGAAGAGTTCTTCACGCCCACTGGCGTGCTCCCTGGTTGCTCCACCAGCAGGCACGGTGGTGATGTTGGCGGGAGGAGCCGGCTCAGCGCTCTGTTCCTGTGGCTCCGAGGGCGGTTGTTCCGCAGGCGTATCCGGAGGTGCCGGGGCAGAGGTCGACGGGACTGAAGGTTTCGGGAACGGACGGCTTGCGGAAGGTGCGTCGGGAATCGTTTGCTGACCCGAGCTCTGGGTGAATGCGGAATTGACAACGAAGAATAGAAGGCACATGCCGGCGAACAGAGCCAACATCGACGAGGGCTTTCGGTTGCGAATCATTCCTTTGCTGCCCTTTCCGAGAAACCGCTGTATGAAACGCTGCATTACAATAAGTGTAACAACGAGGACACCGTCACATCATGTTGTTTAGTACCCGAGCCGGTTGGAATATTTGGGCCGGAGTCATGCTGCTCCTGAGCTTTCCGCTGATCGGAACAGCACAGGAACCGCAGCAGGATTCTCAGGAGAATCTTCCTACATTTACTGCAAACGTCAATGTGGTGAATTTGTTCTTCAATGTGAAGGACAAAAAGGGTGCCCTGATTCCCAATCTGACAAAGGACAGCTTCGAGGTGTATGAGGACGGTAAACCTCAGAACATCAAGTACTTCTCGGCAGAAACCAACCAGCCTCTGACCCTAGGGTTGCTCATCGACACCAGCGTAAGCCAGGAGCGGGTGCTGCCGATGGAGAAAGAGGTAGGGGCAGCGTTCCTGCGTGACGTGCTTCGTCCCAAGGACCTGGCGTTTGTCATTAGCTTCGATGTGAATGTAGACCTCCTGCACGACTACACAAACGAAGCACGAGTGCTCCGAGATGCCTTGGAGTCGGCGAAAATCAACTCCGGCGGCGGATTTGTGTCGCTCCCGGGCACTGGCGGCAGTCCGGTTCCGACTAGCGGTACTCCGAAGGGAACCTTGCTGTATGACGCCGTCTACCTTGCCGCACGCGAGAAGCTGTCTACAGAAGTGGGGCGCAAGGCCATGATCCTGCTCACCGACGGAGCGGACCAGGGCAGCCAGATGAATATGAAGGCTGCCGTGGAAGCGGCGCAAAAGGCCGATACGATCGTGTACGTGCTATTGATCGCAGATCGCGGTTTTTACGGTGGCGCCTACTATGGTGAAGGCGAGATGAAGAAGATGGCGCAGGAGACGGGCGGCCGGGTGATCGATGTCGGTAACAAGATAGAGAAGCTGCGGGAAGCATTCGACCAGATCGCTGCTGAACTACGGTCACAGTACAGCATCGGGTATACCCCGACAAACACCGTGCGCGACGGCAGTTTCCGCAAAATCGAGATTAAGACCGTAGGCAAAGACCTAAAGGTGCAAGCCCGGAAAGGCTATTACGCAGCGAGCGCCCGCTCGGGCGATTAGTCAGTCGTGTTCACACTGAACACGGGCCTGTGACGACCATCACGGCCTCTTGCGTCATTAAGATATTTCCTGTGACCCATCACGCCCGTGAAGAACGGGTGCCCGAGAGGTCACATTGTGGCCAGACTGAAAGATGCCGAACACCTGCTGAGATTGGCAGCCGTCTTTCTCGCTGGATTTCTTCTGTTCCTCCTTCTGCGCTCCCAACTCGTCCCCAAATCATTCGGACAGTATGGACATTATCGCGGTAACGCTCTGGCTGAGAATGCTTCCAAGGCGGTGAAGTACGCAGGTCACAAGGCATGCGAAGACTGCCATGCCGACATTCTGGAGACGAAGTTGGCAGGGAAGCACAAAGGCGTGAACTGCGAGGCCTGTCACGGCCCGCTGGCGAACCATGCTGAGGACCCGGCCGCTGTGGTGCCTCAACTTCCAGACACGAAGGTCTTGTGCGCGCGCTGCCATGAGGCGAATGCGGCGAAACCGAGCACATTCCCGCAGGTTGTGACAAAGGATCATGCGGGCGATGCGGCCTGCAATTCGTGTCACAAGCCACATACGCCGTCTATGGACCAGCCGGTCGCTCAGGAGGCAAAGAAGAAATCATGATCACGCGCCGCAGATTGCTCGTACTGCTTCCGGCCGCGGCCCTGGCGTGGGAACACGTGCTCGCCGGCACACCGGAAAAATCACCCAACTACGACCACTCGAAGCACTGGTGGGGCATGCTGCTGGATATCACCAAGTGCATCGGATGTGGCAACTGCGTAAGGGCTTGCGCCATAGAGAACAACGTTCCAGATGGGTATTTCCGGACGTGGGTGGAGCGATATCACGTAACCGACTGGCACATTGAGAGTCCGAAGGTTGATTCGCCGAACGGCGGCAAGGATGGATTCCCGCCGTCAGAAACGGTCGGTGGAAAGAACTTCTTTGTTCCGAAGCTGTGCAATCACTGTGCGGATTCACCATGCACACAGGTTTGTCCGGTGGGAGCGACGTTCGATTCGCCCGAGGGCGTGGTGCTCGTCGACGAGAAGTATTGCCTGGGTTGCCGGTACTGTATCCAGGCCTGTCCGTATGGTTGCCGGTTCCTTCATCCGGAAACTAAAACTGCGCAGAAATGTACGCTCTGCTATCACCGGATCACCAAGGGTTTGACCACAGCATGTTGCGAGAATTGCCCGACCGGTGCCAGGCAACTGGTTGATCTGAAAGACCCGGCGGATCCGGTACACGAATTCCTGCGGACGCACAGCGTACAGGTGCTGAAGCCGTACCTCGCAACAGGCGCAAAGGTCTTCTACAACGGGTTGGACGGTTCGGTGAGGTAAGGAGCGAATATGGGTTTCGACGGATTCATGTACCCGAACGAAATCGAGTTGCAGTGGAGCGTTCTCATTGTGGTGTATCCGTTCGTAACAGGTTTGGTGGCGGGAGCATTCATCCTGGCGTCGTTGGAGCGTGTGTTTCACGTTGAAGCTGTAAAACCAACGTACAGGCTCGCTCTGCTGACCGCGCTTTCGTTCCTGTTGGTAGCGCCATTACCGTTGCAGTTACACCTGGGCAGGCCGGAACGCTCCTTTGAGATGTATTTAACTCCACATCGTTCGTCGGCCATGGCTATGTTCGGCTTCGTCTATTTGTGGTACCTGATGGCAGTACTGGTATTGGAGATCTGGCTCGATTACCGCAAGGAAATCGTGGAATGGGCGCAGACGAGCAGAGGCTGGAAGCGGCTTGTCTACAAGGTGCTCACGCTGGGATCGAAAAACGTGAGTGAACAAGCGCTGAAGATTGATGACCGGGTGGGATACGCAATTACCCTCATCGGCATACCGTCGGCTTTTCTGTTGCATGGATACGTTGGTTTCATTTTCGGATCCATCAAAGCGAATCCGTGGTGGTCGACACCGCTGATGCCAGTGGTGTTTCTGTTTTCGGCCATGGTGTCAGGGATTGCTGTGGTCATGCTGATCTACATGGCTACCATGCGCATTCGGAAGCAACCGATCGACATGCGGTGTGTAGACGCAATTGCCCAGTACCTGCTGTATACGTTCATCATCGACTTCACGCTGGAAATGGTCGACCTGATCCAAAGGATCTACGAAGCTGACGAGTCTTTCCGAAGTCTCGATTTCATGGTGCGTACTCGACTGTTTACGTCGCAAATCGTTTTGCAGATCATTGTGGGCACCCTTGTTCCGATTGCATTCCTGGGACTGACGCAGTTCGTCCGATTCTCCGAGTCGGTACGGAAACGGATCTATGGGGTTTCCGCGGCGTTGGCACTCGTTGGAATATTCTCGATGCGCTGGAATGTGGTCATTGGCGGGCAGTTGTTCTCGAAGAGTTTTCTTGGATACACGACCTACAAGCTGGACTTAATCTCCCGCGAGGGATTGTTGATTGCGGGAGCGTTGATGATCTTGCCGTTCTTCATTCTCGCGGTGCTAACGAGGATATTGCCGCCTTGGCAAGAGGGAAAAGCGGCAACTGCTTCCGCAGATTAGGTGTCGTTTTCCGAATGAAAAAGGGGCTGCCGAAGCAGCCCCTAGTCACGAGCAAGGCCTGGTTAGAAGGTGAACTTCACGGAGAAGCGTCCCGAGAAACCAGGATTGAAGATGGCGGCCTTCTTGTAGCGGTAGTCAAGCGCGCCAGAACCGAACGCGTTGACCATCGACTGCCAATCAAAGCCCTGATCGAGATTCACGTCCTGGAGGTTAATACCGTAAGAGTCGGAGAGATCCTCACGGTTGTAACGATCCCACGTGAACATGGAGGTCTTCTGGTTGAACAGGTTGAGCATGTTGAACTCGAACCGGAGCGACTTGCCTTCACCCACCTTCACGTTGTGAGCAACGAGGAGATCGGTCTGGCTGAACGTCGGTGTACGGCCAAGATCACCGCGGCCTTCCACGTAGATCGGAATGCCGTTGGATGAGACAACCTGTGTTGTGACGGGTGTGCCGCTCATCACGCGGAAGAATCCGCCGATTTCGGTCCCGAACTTAAACTGTTTGGCGCCGTAGAACTTAAGCACGTGCGGACGGTCCGTGGGCAGGCGACCGAACAGGCCATCGTTGCCGTGGGCGTCGTAAAGTGCTTCGTCAAGGTCGAAGTAACGGTTGGCGTTGCCACCCGAACGGTAAACCTGACCGAAGAAGGTCTGATTTCCGGCGAAGGTGCTGAGTCCCGGAGGACGGATTTCATCCGTGCTCTGGAGACCGGAGTAGTTGCCGTACAGACGGCTGTAGACGTAGCTGATGTTACCCAGCCAGCCACCGCCGAAGCGCTTGTTCAACGACAGTTCCATCGCGTCGTAGTCACGCTGAGCCTTCGGCTGAATGAAGGCGCAGCTACCAGCGACAGTGACGGTGCAGGTGGCGCCGGAAACCGGAGCGTATACATTGGTGCCTTCTCCGGGATTCCCGTAGCGGTACACTTCGTCGCCATTGGCGTCGAGTGCGCCCATGTCTTCAATGGTGCGGACCAGGTGGTTACGAACATACCGTCCGGTGAACACCATGTTGTTGAAGATTTCCCATTCCACGCCGGCGTTGATGGATTCCGTGCTCATCGGCTTCACATTGGGATCGAGATCTTCGAAACCAGGGAGACGACGATCGCGGTACTGGCCGGTGAGTAGGTTGGTACCAGGCATATTTTCGAGGTTGATGTTGTTCACGACGAGAGGATCGATCGTGTCGAGCGTGCGGTAGAACACGTGCCACAGATCGCCACCGAAGGTGCCGCGGGCCAGGTCGTACTTGGTCCAATCGTAGTAACGGCCCCATCCGCCGGAGATCTTCACCTTGCCGTTGCCAAGCAGATCGTAGCTGGCACCGAGGCGAGGAGCAATCTTGTCGCCGAAGCCGAACTGGAACGCGTACTTGGCAATGTCCGGCCGGAACGAGGGAATGGTTTCCTTCTCGAAACGAACGCCAGGATTCACGACCAAGCGGCCGATCTTCCAGGAATCCTGTACATAAATGTGGGTGATATTCGCGCCGGTGGTACCACGAGTCGCGAAGTCTTCCACGATGTAGTAGCCGTAAGCGCCGGTGGTGGTACCAGTGTTGCAACCCGCATAAGTGCAGGCCTGGTTCCAGTAGAGAGTAGTACGGCCCAACGGACCGAGAGCGCTGTCGTTAACGTTGTTAATGTTTTTCTGGGTTCCGACGCCGAACTTGAAGTTGTGCTGCCCGAGGAACCGAGCGACTTGGCTCAGATCGGCCTGCACGTATGCACGAGTGGTTGTGTCATGAAGCACGCGTGCCGCAACAGCGGAAGCCGATCCGGTCGCCCCGGCGAGTTCGGACGGGAAGTTCGGAATGCCCGACGCTTGGTTACCCACGCGAGTTTGCCACAGAGCGTCGACGCCGGTGTCCTTGTAGTTCAAGAAGTAGCGGCCGCCTTTGACACTCAGGAGCGTGGAGTTCGTCAAGGTGAAGTCCAACTGTCCTGTAACGTTGTTCTCCGCCTGACTATAACCAAGGCGATTGTTCTGAACGCTGGCTTCCTTGCTCTGGTTGGTCCTCAAAACTCCAAAGCCGAGAAATGCGGGCAATGCGCCTCTGAGGTATTCCGGAGTGTAGAGGAAGCTGAAGTTCATGCGGATACGCGAGGTGGGATCGAGCGACAGCTTACTGAACCAGTTCTGCTTAGTGAAGCTGCGGTCGAGGTTGCCGTTGGAGAACTGCGCCGGGGCGGTAATGTTTCCGGCGTCGTCGTACGTGGGCGTTACATCGGTGAACTGGTAGTTGTTACGCTGCGCCTGGAAGCGCGGCGAGAACGACGTGTAGAACCACATACGGTTCTTCACGATAGGGCCACCGAAAGAGCCGCCGAGCTCGTGAATATCGAGCTTCTGCTTGGGATCCTGGAAGTACGCAACGTCCTTTGAGCCAATGAAATCAGCCGGAACGTTTGGATCGAGGATCAAACGCTCAGTCGGACCTGCGCTGATCTTATTGCCGGAGAAGAGGTAGTGGAATTCGCCGTGGAAGTCGTTACCACCGGACTTGGTGATAGCGCTGACCACGCCGCCGAGTGCGCCACCGTACTCGGCATCAAGACCAGTCGTCTTAACCTGAACTTCCTGCAGGTAGTCGAACGTAGCGTTCTGGCGGCTGGAACCGTCGATTACGGACGTGGTGGAGACACCGTCGATGTAGTAGTTGTTTTCAGCGGCGGATGCACCGTTAATCTGGAACCCGCCCTCAAGCTGGCCGGTGTTGACGGACGGAGCAAGAACTGCAACGCCCTGGAAGTTGCGTCCCTTGGGGAGACGATCCATTTCTTCCACCGTAACGTTGGTCGCAACCATGTTGGTGCTGGTATCAATGAGGGGAGCCGCTTCGACGACTTCCACCTTCTGATCGACGCCACCAACCTTCAACTGGGCCTGCACGTTAATCGTCCTGCCGACCATGATTGCGACGTCGGGAACTTCATAACGGCTGAAGCCAGTCTTCTGGAAGAGGAGCGAATAGCGTCCCGGTTCCAGGTCGTTAGCATTGAAAGTACCGTCATTACGCGTTTTCGCGCTGAAGGTACGGTTGGTGTCCTTATTGGTGACGGTCACCGTGACATCAGGGACGACGGCACCGCTGGCATCTGTAACCACGCCAGTCACGTTGCCGAAGCGCTCCTGTCCAATCAGCGGCAGGCTGCCTATCACAAGAAACGCGCAAAGCAGTGAAAGCACTACTGCGCATTTCGTTGACGATAAACTCTTCACGTGTGTAACCCCCTAGTTAATTACGTCAGATTTGTGGGACGAACCCACTGGTGAGGCTCTGTGCTACTGGGATTAAGGAAGGCATTCTGCTGGCCAGCATTCAAAAATCGAGGGTAGGTAATGCATTCAATGCTTTACGGAGTTTGTTCGTTTGATGAGCAGGAGTTCTGTATGACTTTCTGGAAAGTGGGACGAAAGTCTATGAATTTTTCAATTTTTGGCCGTATTTTTACGAGGTTGTCGTTCTGTGAAGCGACACAAGTGTCAACGAAGGGATGAATATGCTCGATGCCGTGGCATAACGAACCTGAGACGTGACGTGATGTGAGAAATGGGGGATGAGGAAAATAGAAGTGGCAGTAACATCTGCGTTACCCGCCCACACTAGCTGTACGTTCATCACTCGACATCAAAACAATGGGCGCAAGATGAAGGACATCCGTAGTGTTAAGGCGAAACGAGGTTTCATGGGATGAAGCGATAAATCGGAGGATGAAGCAGGAGAGTAGAGAAACGGCGGACGGTTTCGTCCGCCGTATGGAGCAGATTAGTTCCGAAGCTTGATGCTCAGGTCTTTCAGCTGCGCTTCATTGACCGGGGTAGGAGCATCGACCATCAAGTCCTTAGCCTGGGCTGTCTTCGGGAACGGGATGACCTCACGCAGAGAGTCTCCACCGACGAGGATCATCACAATGCGATCGAGACCGAGGGCAATGCCACCGTGCGGCGGCGTGCCATAAGTGAGTGCCTCGAGGAAGAACCCAAACCGTTGTTCGGCTTCTTCTCTTGTCATGCCCAGTGCCGAGAAGATCTGCGATTGGATATCTTGCCGGTGAATACGGATCGAGCCCGAGCCAAGTTCGGTGCCGTTCAGGACTACGTCATAAGCATTGGCGCGGACTGAGCCCGGATCGCTGGTGAGTTTGTCCATATCCTGTTCATGAGGCGATGTGAACGGATGATGCGCGGCGGCCCAGCGATTGTTTTCGTCGTCGCGTTCAAACATCGGAAAGTCAGTTACCCACAGGAAGTGATACGAACTGGCCTGCTTCCGATCGCCGGCAAATAACTTGTGCCTGTCCGCAAAGCGACGTGCAAGTTCGAGACGGAATTGCCCAGCTGCGGTGTAGACGGCGACGTCGTGCTGTTTGACTTCAGGCTTAATCCCGCCTTCTGATCTGTGTTCCGAAGGTATCGCGCTGCCGGCAACAAGCACAATCAGGTCGCCTTCTTCGGCTCCCGTCGCCTGCTTGATCTTCGCGGTTGCTTCGGGGAAGGACTTTTCAAGCCGTTTGAAGTCTTCGAACAGCTTCGCGTCTTTGCGGTCGCCGAAGAGGGGCTTCAGGTCATCGCGTTCCTTGCGCGAGAGGTCGCCAACTTTCGGAATCCGGATGGCCATCACTGGCTGTCCGTTATTGATCTTTAGCGTGTCGAGGTTTTCAGGCGCAAAGAATTCGCGGACATCTGTCATGGCGGGTAGGCGGAGGTCAGGCTTGTCGGAGCCGTAAAGGCGCATTGCCTGGTCGTAGGTCATCTGCGGAAACGGCGTCGGGATGTCGACTCCCGCAACTTTAAACGCAGCCTTGAGAAAGCCTTCTACGACTTCGAACACACGCGCCTGGGTGGGAAAGCTCATCTCCAAGTCGATCTGTGTGAATTCGGGCTGACGGTCGGCGCGGAGGTCTTCGTCGCGGAAGCAGCGCACGATCTGGAAGTACTTGTCGAAGCCGGAGATCATCAGGATCTGTTTGAACAGCTGAGGCGACTGGGGCAATGCGTAGAACTGTCCCGGATGCACGCGGCTGGGGACCAGGTAGTCGCGAGCACCTTCTGGAGTGCTGCGAGTCATGAATGGTGTCTCAATTTCGAAGAAGCCCTGACTGGAAAGGTAATCACGAATCGCAAGCGCGACCTTGTGCCGCATCTCGATGTTGGCCTGCATCTTTTCGCGGCGCAGATCGATGTAGCGGTATTTCAGACGCATTTCCTCGTTGGGTAACACGGTGTCGCCCGGCTGAAAGGGAAGCTGCTGGGACTCGTTGAGAATCTTGAGTTCGCTCGCGACCAACTCGATCTCGCCGGTGGGCAAGTTCTTGTTCACAGTCTGCGCATCGCGCTTGGTAACCGTGCCGGTTACGGCGACAACGAACTCATTGCGAAGTGTCTCCGCTTTTTCGTGCAGCGCCTGACTGGAGGCATCGAAGACGACCTGTGTGACACCGGTGCGGTCGCGAACGTCAATAAAGATGAGCTGGCCGAGGTCACGGCGTTTATTAACCCATCCCATGATGGTGGCTGTGGTACCTGCGTCAGCGGCGCGGAGTGCTCCGCACATATGAGTACGTTTAGTGTCACCGAGAAAATCGAGTTGCACGGCTGGTTCCTTTGCGGTGATGTGATTAATCAGAATACAGGACGAGGCGCGTGACCGTCAGCAGTCTCGATTACATCGTGGACGCAATCGCATCCGCTTCCTTGCGGGCATTTGCGTCATTGGGGTTCTTGGTCAGTTCGGCGCGAAAGTAGTCCAGAGCTTCGCGGGTGCGTCCCTGCTGCTTCAGCACGAGGCCAAGCATGTAACGCGGGCCAAGCAGGCGGCTGTCGGTGGCGATGGCGCGGCGGAATGCGGCTTCAGCAAAATCAAGGCGCCCGAGATGCATCTCGCATTGTCCGAGGTAGTAGAACGTACCGGCATCGCTGGCGTCGAGCGATGCTGCCCGGCGGAAGAAGTGCGCTGCTTCCGAGTACTTTTCCTCCTGGAACAGCGCGTAAGCCAGATTGTAGTTGGCCCAATAAAAGCTCGGGTTGCGATCGAGTATCCTCGCGTACAGGGCCGTGGCTTGGCGGAGCATTCCACGTCTCTGTGTCTCGTTGGCGAGATTGTTAAGCGCCAGGTTGTTATTCGGCGCGATGTTCACCCCCCGACTGTAGAGAACGAGATTGTCAGCCCAGTAGAGTGACTGCCAAATCGTCAGACAGAGGAAGACGGCCGCGACAGCGGCTGTAACCATCCACAGTGTTCGGGACGACTTCAGCCGCGTAATAGCGATTGCCACCAGCAGGGCAAATCCGATCGAGGGAACGTACAGATAGCGGTCGTGGGCGATCTCTCCATCGAAAAAGAACGTGAAATTCAGCAGTGGTAAAAGCGGCAGGACAAGCAGCACCGAGGCGAAGGCAACAAGGCGGTCGCGCGTCTTCCACCACCAGAAAAACAAACCCGTTGCGGCGACAATCACTGCGAGCAACGGAATCCAGAAATGATGAAGGTCCGGACTGGTGACGTACGGCGTGTCGTAAAAGGCGCTCAGGCCAACTGGGACCACGAGCATCTTCAGATAGAACCAAAGCACCGACGGGATCGTGAGCAGGTTGACGCGCAGACTTAACTCATGGAGTGGATGAGATAGTCCATTAAGCGCAACGTAGCGCAATCCGAGATACGCCATCGTGACGGCAACGTAAGGGAATGTCGGAACCAGGGACGTCCAGAAGCGCGCTGCGATGGTCGGACGGTCTTCGCGTGGGTTAAGCCAGCAATAGGCGAAGATCAGCGGCAGCATCAAGACAGATGTTTCTTTCGAGAAAATGGCGAGCGCAAATAGCAGCAGTGACCAAGCGCGCGCATTGTTCTTGCCTTCCCGCCAATTGAGGAAACCGAGAAACGCCCCAAGCAACAGAACCGCGAACAGGGATTCGGTGACTCCGGAGACCCACGCAACGGCTTCAATGTGCGCCGGATGAAGCCCGAAGACGAGGGCGGCGATGAAGGCGATATCTTCGCGGGAACTCAACCGGCGCGCCAGGCGAAAAACCATGAACGTAGCGAGCAAGTGGAACAAGACAGTCGTGAGATGCCAGCCGAGCGGATGAAACTCGAAGAGCGCATGGTTGATGCGCATCCACAGCATAAATATAGGCCGATAGTAATTTCCGACTGCATTCGGATTGATATGCGCCCAAACCTGCATGTTGAAGTAATAGGGCACATACTTCCAATGCTCGATCAGTTGATTTCCGACGATCTGAGCTTCGTCGTCGTACACGAACTGAAATTGCAGGGTGCTGACGTAAGCAAGAAACGTCAGCCCGAGTACCGCGATGAGCGGAGTTGCGGGCGGAAGGCGGCGGACCTTGGGTTCGGAGTTCAGAATGCTAGCTATTGTAGCTAGCTATGCGGCATATGCTACTGACGTAAGTGTCTCTACCCGTGCCAAAAAGTATTCATCCGGTTCGGTCGTGAAAATGAGGGTAGGGCACTCGGTTGCCGGGAGTTCCTGGTCTGGATTGAAGATCATTGCGATCACCTGGCTTTCATCGGCTTCCTTGATCTCGTCGCAGAAGCGAGCGGCCTGTTCGCCGAAACCGTTCAGCGACACTACTACAAGCCCGTAACGATGGGGTGACCACTGCTCTCGGCCGGAGTCAATGTTATCGGCGGGGATGACCTTGTATCCGTTGCGAACGAGGGTACGGTTGTGGCGGTCGCGCGCAGTCGAGGGAGCTTCCACCAGGAGCACGTCACGTTTCTGACGAGCTGGTCGATGAGGGACAGGTCGAGTCATTCGCTTTACATACAGACGCGACTACCCCTGTGGAAGTTGTCGTGTACTCTCTGAATTCAGCAACAGCTCACGATTTTCCGGGGAAATAAGTACTCCACTTAGCCGAATTCTAAGGTTTTACACCTGCTGCTGCGGGTGCGCCGGGCGGAGGCGGAATCGTAATGTCGATATTCGTAACCGCGCCCAAAGCTGCAAGCTGATTTCCGATTTCCCCGGGATTCCCCACCACGAGAATCGCCAGCTGATCGGGATGCACATATTTCTGCGCCACGCGAAGAACATCAGCGACCGCAACCTTATCTATAGCTGCACGATACCGCTCAAGAAAATCAACAGGGTATCCATAGAATTCGTAGCGCATCTTTTCAGCGAGTACTTTCTGCTTCGAGTCGAAGTTGAAAACGAAGGAGTTCAGGATCGAGTCTTTCGCCCGCTTTAACTCTTCCGCCGTAGGCGGAGCGGCGATCAAATCCGCCAATTCCTTTTTCAGGGACTGGATAGATTTTGCGGTGGTTTCACTTTTCGTGCCGATACTGTACTGCTGAATGCCGAGGTGGTCCCAGGCAGAACCGACACCTCCGCCGACGGAGTAGGCCAGGCCCTGCTTCGTACGCAGATTGCTGAACAGGCGGGACGCAAAGCCTCCACTCAAAATCTCATTCATGACGGAAACGGCGAAGTAGTCCGGATTGTCGCGCCGAATCCCCAACGTGACCAACTGGACGGAGCTTTGGTCTACGTCTTCCTTGGCTATGAAGTAAATGCCAGGTTTAGCGGGTTGAAACTCGATGTTCGGATCGGTCGCCTTGGTACCCTTCGGCCAACTCTCAAAAGCCTTGCGGATGGCTGCTTCCATCTGTGCAGGGTCAAAATCGCCGTAAATACCCAGAATTGCATTCTCCGGGTGCATGAAACGCGCGTGCCAGTCGAGCAGGTCCTGGCGAGTGACAGCGAGGACCGTGGCGTACTCATCGATTCGAGCGTATGGATTGTCGGCGCCATAAGCCAGTTTCACCGACTCACGGCCGGCGATGTCATCGATATCGTCGTTGCGCCGCGAGATGGCTGCAAAGAGCTGTTTCTTAATCAGGTCGATTTTGTCGTCGCGAAACGCGGGTTCGAAGGTCAGTTCGCGGAAGGCGGAGAAAACCTGATCGAAATCGCCCTTCAGGCAGTTGAATGAAATGGACGTGGAATCGTCGGACGACCCGGTTTCTATCTTCGCGGCACGGACCTCGAGGAAGTCATCGAGTTCGTCGCCAGTGCGCTGCTTCGATCCGCCGGTGCGCCAAACCGTTCCGTAGATGTCCATCAAACCCGTCTTCTCTTTGGGTTCCACGCGAGAACCGCCACGGACGCGAAGAGTTCCGCCCACTACCGGCAATTCATGGTTTTCCTGCAGGAATACGACCATGCCGTTATTGAGGACGATCCGCCGGGGCTGCTGAGGCTCAAACTTGGGCAGGGGCGGGATGGCGATCCTGCTGACCTCGTTTTGCTGTGCCTTGGTTTGCGTGGGGGCCTGTTGGCTCTTCTTGGGAACCGGGGCAGGTTCCTTCGCCGTCTGCGACGCAGCAGTGCACAGGCCAATGGAAGACATCATCAGGAAGATTGCGAAGCTGCGAATGAGTCTGTTCATGGAGTCCTTCATTGCGGTTGCTGCTGATTCTGAGATTGTGCTCCGGGTTGCTGGCGCGCTGCTGCCGGACGGGTGGTCTCCAGGATGCCGACTGTACGGTTCGTGTCCACGAACGTGGCATTCGCTACACGGCGAATGTCGGCCTTCGTGACCTTCTCGATCTTGTCGATCTGGTGGAACATCTCACGCCAGTCGCCGAAGCGGGCCTGGTACACGGCCAGTTGGGAAGCCAGACCGGAGTTGCTGCCCAGGCTGCGGATGAGGCCAGCCTTGGCACGCGTCTTCACCATCTGAAGTTCGTCGTCAGTGATGTCCTCGTTTTTGAGACGTTCGATCTCGACGCGCAAAGCTGTGCGAATCTCGTCAGCCGTGTGCTCGCGGTTTGGGATCCCGTAAAAAGCGAACAGGTGCGGATACTTAATGCCGGGCAGACCGCTGAAGCCGCCGGCCTGAAGGGCGATTCGCTTGTCGCGCACCAGCGAACGGTAAAGACGAGAGGTGCGTCCGTTTGAGACTACGTCGCTAATAGCGTCGTAAACCACGTCATCCTTGTTGCGGTAGTCAGGACGGTGATAGCCCTCGATGTATACCGGCTGACTCATCTCGCGCAGAACTACCTGGCGCTCGGAGGTTTGTGGCGGCTCAGTGGTGAGAGCTTCATCCGGTTGTGGCCGTTTCGGCAACCGCCCGAAGTACTTCTCGATCACGGGCCAGGTCTTCGCAAACTCGATATCACCTACGACGGCGATGGTCATGTTCGTGGGCACGTAATACTTGCGGTAGAACTCCATCGCTTCCGTAGCCGAAAACGAGTGGAGATCGGATGGCCAGCCGATTCCCGGAGTGCCGTACGGATGCGCGGTGAATGCAGCCGATTGGAACTGCTCCAGCAGTCGTCCGATGGGGTTACTCTCGACACGCATGCGGCGCTCTTCGTAAACGACGTCGCGCTCCTTGTAGAACTCCCGCATTACCGGTTGCAGGAAGCGCTCCGACTCAAGGTAAGACCACAACTCAAGCCGGTTCACCGGCATGGAGTAGTAATAAGTGGTGTCGTCTTCCGATGTGCTGGCGTTCAGTCCGACGCCGCCGTTACGCTCGATATAGTCGGGGAACTGGTTCCGGATGACGTATTTTTCCGCTTCGGCGGTCAGATCCTGCCACTGCTTTTCCAGTTCCGCGAGTTTCTTCGGATCTTGACCCACGCGCTTGTCGCGCTCCGCGATGTAGGCCGCATAGGCCTTTTCGATCTTCTCGAGCACGATTTTCTCGGCGGCGTAGTTAGTGGTGCCGATGCTGTCCGTGCCTTTGAAGGCCATATGCTCGAACATATGTGCCAGGCCGCTGGCGCCCTTGGGATCCTGTGCTGACCCGGCGTCAACCAGGGTGAAGAAGGAAAAGACTGGCGCTTCCTTCCGTTGCATCAGGATCACCGTGAGCCCGTTGGGCAGAGTGCGAACCTGGATACGCTTTTCGAACGAGGCGACGTCCTGCGCGTACATTGGCAAGAGAGTCAGCAGGAGTGCACAGAGGAGGAACTTCCGAATCATGAGGCCTCCGGAAACCAAACAGTCTAACAGCTTCAATAAAGGCGCGCAGGCCGACGCGCTCAGAGCAAAGCACCGCGCAGAATGAAGTGGGCAATGCTGAAATAGATTACCAGTCCGGTCACGTCCACAAGCGTGGCGACAAAGGGCGCGGAACTGGCAGCTGGGTCGAAACCAAAGCTACGCATGACGAACGGAAGCATGCTGCCGGCAAGACTGCCAAACAGGACCACGCCGATTAGACTCGCCCAGATGGTGAACCCAACCAGCAGGTAATGCTCACCGTAATTCGTGATTCCCAGATGTTGCCATAGGACGACCCGGACAAAGCCGATGGACCCGAGAACTGTACCCAGCGCGACTCCGGTCAGTACTTCACGATGAAATACCCGAAACCAATCACGAGGTCTCACTTCTTCCAAAGCGAGCGAGCGAATGATCAACGATGCTGCCTGTGAACCGGAATTTCCGCCGCTGCTAATGATGAGCGGAATAAACAATGCCAGGACGACGGCGCTCGCAATCTCGTGTTCGTAGTAAGACATCGCCGTAGCCGTCAGCATTTCACCGAGGAAGAGAAGCGCGAGCCATCCCCCCCGCTTGCGAACCATCGACGGGAAGCTAACCTGGAGGTACGGGCCGGAGAGTGCCTCCAAGCCGCCCATCTTCTGAATGTCTTCCGTGGCTTCCTTTTCGGCCACGTCGAGCACGTCGTCGACGGTGATGATGCCGAGCAGGACGCCATCCGATCCGACCACGGGAAGAACGTTCAAATCGTAATGTTCGACGGTCCGCACGGCGACTTCGCGGTCGTCGAATGCAGAAACCGACTGAATACCAGATTCCATTAATGTGGTGACCGGCGTGTCCGGATGCGTGAAGATCAGCTTCCGCAAGTAGATTCTGCCGACTAGCTTCCCTTGGCGATCAGTAACGTAGACCTGGTCGAAGATCTCAGAGTCGCGGCCATACTGGCGGATGTGGCGTGTCGCCTGCGACGCGGTCCACTCCGGACGCACCGAGACGTAGTCGGGCGTCATCAATCGGCCGACGCTCTGCTCGGGGTAGCCGAGCAGGTTTCTGGCCTCGGCGAGATCTTCGGGACTGAGCAGGTTCAGGAGCCGGCGCGTGGCCTGGCTCGGCAGTTCGGACAAAAGCTCCGTGCGGTCATCGGGTGAAAGATTTGCCAGTAGCTGGCGGGCTTCTTCGTCGGTGAGATTCTTGAGGAATTCATCGCGAGTGCCGGACTCCATATACGCGACTGTGTCGGCCGCAAGTTCACGGGGAAGGATGCGGAAGAGCAGTACGCGATGGGATTTCTCGAGTTCCGGCAGGATATCCGCCAACTCCGGAGCAGGGAGCTTGGACGCAGTGGCACGCACGGCCTGCCAATTGCGGTCGGTGATCAGGCGTGCGAGTTCCTGTGCGACGGTTTCTGTTTCCATGCCGCTCCCCCTTCCACTTATAACATTGGCACTCCTCGCGCGGCGTTGAAACTTCCGAGGCGTCCGCTGTCCTCTGCTAGCATGACTAAGTGGCTTCCGAACGCAAAGGTCTCATTGAGCAGTTCTTCGACTTCTACTCGGTATACTTCGGAGTAACCGCACCGCCCCCTGCCAAGCAGAAATTGATGTTGGCCGCACTGGTCTTTTTCTTTGTGGGATTGGCGCTGGTGTTGTTCGTCGTAGCCGAACTCGTCAGCAAACTTTAAACGTCAAAGAGCCGGTATGCCGCAGGCGGCTGTTGCTCCTGCAAAAGGTGGAGCGCTACGTTGTACACCGGCACCCCGCCCACTGTCTTTCCTTCGCGTCCGCCATGATGTGCATGTCCGTGAACGATAAGATTGGCACCATGCCGGTCAACGACTTCCGCGAGCCGAGAGGTCCCGAGGTAAGGGAAGATCTCTGGCGGCTCTCCCTGAACCGTTCCCACAATCGGCGCATAGTGAAGTACCACCACTCGTTTCTCTGTCCTCAACTGTGACATGGCGCGCTCCAGCTTAAGGGCTTCGTCAATCGCGGATTGGACCAGGCGCTTGATCTCGGGTTCGCCAAAGGCGGTCAGAACACCGCGGCCGAAGCCGCCAATAAAGCCCTTGGTTCCTGCGAAACCGACGCCGTCGCGCTCGTAGCCGGTGCCGTCGAGCACTTTGATTCCCTCCACGGTCATCATCTTCATGAGTTCATCCTGCTGGCCGCTTTCGTAGTCGTGGTTTCCGAGTACCGCGACTATGGGGATACGCAGGCGGACGAGAACATTCAGCAACCCTTCCATCTCGCTCGTCTTTCCGTAGTTCGTCAGATCGCCCGCGAGCACCAGTACGTCTGCGTCCTGGCGGACACGTTCCATGGTGACCTTGATGCCTTCGTAAGCGGCTGGCGTGAAATGCAGATCAGCTAACGCAGCGATTCTCATGGCTACCTTGAGGGACGCAGCTTCAGGCTGCCGGGTTTTCGCAAAGGTTTGGTAATTTCGGGTCCCGTGCGTTGCGGTATTCCGAGTGCAGGTCGGGCATGCGCCACTCATTCACATCGATGGCGAACATACGCGGGTCAATCAGGCTGCCGCGGAAACGGGCATCCGGGTTGGGATTTTCGATCTCATTTCGAAACCGGGTAAGGAGGTCATCCCAGATGAACCGGGGTACATAGTCGGTCTGTGCGGGATAGCAATATTGGTACAGAACGAGCGCCCAGAAGAGAATCGCCCAATGCTCCCCGACGAGCTCCATCAACCATGCCCAGTCCATCTTGCCTTTCGTGCCGTAGATCACGTGCGCGATATCGGCACCATCGAAACGTTCACGGCGGGTTACGAACAGTTTGGAAGCAATAAGTTCCTCGGCCCCGAGCACCTTGACCGGAACGCCGAATAGTTCCGAAGGCGTGGCCCGATCGATCCAGGTCCGGGTGACCGTGATGGTGCCGGTGCTCATTCCGGTGATGATGTCGACAAAGAAGTCGCCGCGGTGTGCCTTGGCGAGCCAGACCGGGTCTGCCACCTCGCATTCAAAGCCGTGCCGGTGCAGATACTCCATGGCCGTGGCCACGTCTGCCGGTGGCATGAATACGTCGAGATCCTTCGTGTCGCGGCAGATTCCGGTGTGCTCGCGCAAGGCAAAAGCCCCCGAGATCACGTAGGGAACGCCGCTGCCGTTCAGCAGGGTGAGTACCTCGCGGAAAAGCTGCTCCTGTTCCGGCGCAAACTCCGGCGGGATCGAGGAACTGATCGGCAGTTGGTCTTCGTCCTTAGTCGGCACCCGAACTTGGATGGCACCAGCCATGCACCAAGTTGTGAGCGGCCAGATTTGCCGCCGTAACCGGGTTGCCCGCATCCAAGTTAACGGGAGTTCTACGTGGCCAAGCGAACCGCCGAGACCGTCGAAATCCAGGGTCGGGAACTGACCCTATCGAACCTGGACAAGGTGATGTATCCGGAAACGGGCTTTACCAAGGCCCAGATCATCGACTATTACGTCCGCATCGCTCCAGTGTTATTGCCCCATCTGAAAGGCCGCCCCCTGACGATGAAACGTTATGCAAATGGCGTCCAAGGCGAGTTCTTCTATGAGAAGAACTGTCCCACTCATCGTCCGGATTGGGTGCAGACCACCGCAGTCTGGAGTCACGGAAACAATCGCTGGATGGACTATTGCACCATCCAGGACCTTCCCACCCTGGTCTGGACGGCGAACCTGGCTTCCATCGAATTACATACCTCGCTTTCGTTAGGGAAGAAGATCGAGCAGCCCACTTACATCGTGTTCGACCTGGATCCCGGGCCTCCGGCAGACATTCTGAAATGCTGTCGGGTGGGACTCTGGGTGAGGGACATCTTCGACAAACTCGGGATGAAGAGCTTCTCCAAAACCAGTGGTTCAAAAGGATTGCAAATTTACGTCCCACTGAACACCGCCGTCACGTACGACCAGACAAAGCCTTTCGCGAAAACCATCGCCCGCATACTCGAAACCGTCCACCCAGACGACGTCGTATCCGATATGAAGAAATCCCTCCGAGTAAATAAGGTCCTGGTCGACTGGAGCCAAAACGATCAGTACAAGACCACAGTCAATGTCTACTCGATGCGCGCCAAGGATCGGCCGACGGTTTCCACCCCTATCGAGTGGAAAGAGGTGGAACTCTGCCTCAAAAAGCAGGATCCCGAATTGCTGGTGTTTGAGACACAAGATACTCTGGCTCGGGTCGAGAAGATGGGGGACATTTGGGAACCTCTTCTGAAGACAAAGCAGAAGCTGCCGAAGCTTGAAACGCTGCAAGAACTAGGCGGCAGCCTGACGGGGACGACAGTACAGGCTGCGCAAACGAAATCGCGCAGAAAGAAAGCGGCTTAGTAGTACCATCTCAAAATGGCATCCAGCAGTCAGGAATCAGCCTCTCGCGCAGGATTGTACGTGGGGACTTCGGGGTGGGCGTACGCCAGTTGGAAACCAGACTTCTTCCCGCCTGAAGTGAAGCAAAAAGACTTCCTTCGTTATTACGCCACTCGGTTGAACACAACGGAAGTGAACTATACCTTCCGCCGGATGCTCGCCGAAAGCACAGCAGAAAAGTGGCTGGCTGAGACGCCCGACAATTTCAAGTTCATTTTCAAGGCGCACCAGGCGATTACGCACTTCAAGCGACTCAAGGACGCGCAGGAGCCGCTCGAGCGCTTTGTGAATTCGCTCAATCCAATCGAACGTGCTGGACGCCTCGGTCCAGCCCTGTTTCAACTTCCACCAAACCTGAAGTGCGACCTTCCATTGCTTCAGCAGTTCCTCGGCTCAGTTCCGAAACGACTGCGTTGCGCATTCGAGTTTCGGCATCAATCCTGGTTTGCGGACGAGGTGTATCGAGTTCTTTCCGAGCACAACGCCGCCCTTTGCGTCGCCGAGAACGAAGATCTGGTTACTCCCGACGTCGTCACCGCGAGCTTTTCCTATTACCGCTACCGCAAGCCTGAATACAGCAGTTCGGATCTGCACCAGATTGCAGGCCGATTGGGGTCGCACGCTCATACCCGCGAGGTCTATGTTTTCTTCAAGCACGAGGATTTGCCCCAGGGGCCGGTTTGGGCATCGGAAGTGCTGAAGCTCGCAGAGGAAAATGCCAGGTAGTACCGGGACGGATAATCTCAGAAGCCACATCTTCGTCCGATAATGTGATCGTGCCATCGGCTGCTACCAATGAGCGAGTGCTGCTCGCATTCTGCGATTACCTCAAGGTCGAGAAAGGACTCGCTCGCCTGAGTGTGACCGCCTACCGGCGCGACCTGCTGCAATTCGCTGAACATCTTGAGAAGCAACGCCGCACTTTGATCAAGGCGAAACGCGCTGACGTCCGCGAGTTTCTGGAGCGCCTACTCACGAATGAAGTGGACGGGCGTTCCGTAGCGCGAAAGCTGTCGGCTTTACGCCACTTCTACAAGTACCTGCTGCTCGATCGCATGATTGAGGAAGATCCCACACTGAACATCGAGACGCCACGCCAGTGGAAAGTCCTGCCTAAAGCGCTTTCTCGCACGGAAGCTGCCCAAGTGATGAAAGCCGAGCGGCAGGTCGCTGATTCAAAACTCGCAAATGCGTTGTGGGCGCGGGACAAGGCAATGATGGAGATGCTCTACGCGGGCGGCCTTCGGGTTTCCGAACTTGTGAACCTGAAGCTCGAGGATGTGAAGCTCGATCTCGGCTACTCGCTCGTCCGGGGAAAGGGAGACAAAGACCGCATCGTGCCGATGGGACGTCTGGCGGCGGACGCTGTTTCAGAGTACCTCTCGCAGTCACGTTCCGTTCTTGCCGCGGGGAAACATTCGCCAAACGTCTTTATTGCCCGCGGAGCAAAAACTCTTACTCGTCAACGGATTTGGCAACTGGTCCAGGCGGCGGCGAAAGCCACGGGTCGTCCGGCAAGCCCACATATGCTACGGCACAGTTGCGCGACGCATATGGTGGAAGGCGGCGCCGATTTGAGAACTGTGCAGACGATTCTTGGCCACGCCGACATTTCGACTACCCAGGTTTATACGCACCTCGCGCTTGATCGCCTCAAGGCAGTCCATAAGCTGCACCCGCGATCCAAGCTGCGCACACGAGTTTCGGAGCAACAAGGATGACCAGTACGGGCCCCATGACGAAGGCAGTTCAGAATTTCCTGCGATCGCTACAGCAGCGGAACGCATCGCCGAACACGATCCTGGCTTACACGAAGGACCTCACAAGTTTCATCGAATACATTGGGGAAGAGAAACCCTCATCGGTTGACCACGTCAGGATTCGCGGTTACCTGTCCCAACTTTATGATCGCGGACTGGGCAAAACGTCCGTTGCACGACATCTCGCAGCCGTGCGTTCTTTTTATCGCTGGATGGCGCGCGAAGGTATGGTGAAGCAGAACCCGGCTGCCCTGGTATCGACTCCGAAATTGCCGAAGAAATTGCCGCGCGTCCCTACCATGGAAGAAATCAATACCGTTCTCGATAAGGACATGCCCGAGAATGCCGCCTTTCCCGAGCGGGACCGTGTACTGATGGAACTGTTATACGGTTCTGGCCTGCGAAATTCCGAGTTGATCGGCATCAATCTCGACGATATTCACTGGTCGAATGAGGCGATTCTTGTGCGAGGCAAGGGCCGCAAGCAACGCATTGTGCCGCTTGGAGAGACGGCCGCTCTAGCAATTCGCGAGTATCTGCCGAAACGCCAGGAACTTCTAAAGTCGAAGAAGAAGACCAATCCGGCTCTGCTATTGAATCTGAGGGGTACGCGCTTGACCACGCGTAGTGTGGGACGAATCGTGAAGCAGATCGCGGTGGCGCGCGGGTTGCCCGCTGACATTCATCCGCACACGCTGCGGCACGCCTTCGGGACGCACATGCTGGAAGAGGGAGCCGACCTTCGCGCCATTCAG
This sequence comes from Terriglobales bacterium, assembly GCA_035561515.1. Classification (NCBI taxonomy): domain Bacteria; kingdom Pseudomonadati; phylum Acidobacteriota; class Terriglobia; order Terriglobales; species Terriglobales bacterium. Next base: position 32,489 of record DATMXP010000002.1, read on the forward strand.
GAACTTCTCGGTCACGAACGCCTGTCCACTACCCAGCGCTATACGCAGCTTTCGATGAAGCATGTTGTTTCGGTTTACGACGCCACTCATCCCCGGGCAAAGTAGCTGTGATGCAGCTCACAATATGCCTGTTTTCCGGCGTTACGGCAGTCACCAACATCTGCACTGACGTACTTGTGACAGGTAGATGAAGTGGGCTGAAATCTCCTCAGCATTCGTACATAGCTGAAGGAGTCCCGCCATGCCGCCGAAGACTACGGCAGAAAAAGGCCACGACAGTTCGTTCGCCAAAGTGAACAAAGAGCTTTGGTTGCTCCTGTCCATCTTTGTCCTCGCCGCTCTGGCGAACAATCTCGTCGCATCGCAGCAGGTGGTGCTCGGGCTCTACATGCTGCCGACCCTGTTCTCAGCCTTTTACTACGGACGCCGCCATGCCGTCATGACTGCTATTGCGAGCATCTCGCTCGTGGTTGTGGTCATGTACTTCCGCCCGATTCCGAAGCGACTTATCGACGTGACGCCGTTGCAGGTGGAGCGCTGGTTCGACCTCGCTGCCTGGGGCGGCATTCTCATCATCACCGGCTATGCTATGGGAACCCTGTATGAACGGGTTACGAAGAACGTACACGATCTGCGCGACAGCTATGACGGCATGACGGCCCTGCTGCAGCAGCTCATCTCCAACAGCAAGATGGGTCAGAACAGCCGTCTGGCGCTCTGCTCAACCAAGATCGCTGAAGCCATGAGCTTGCCATTTGAGCGCATCGAAGACATCCGGGCTGCGGCTCTGCTGGAAGACATGGAGAAGTCAGGCGTATCGATTGATCTGTTCATGAAGGCTTCTGGAATCAACAAATCAGCGAAAAGCCAAAAATCCGTTCAAGGCAAAGATTCCAGCCTGACCCGCGCAGTTCCCATCCTGATGGCGTTTCATGAAGCACGCGCCGGGAAGATCGATGGCATGCCGATCGAAGCGCAGGTCCTGATGCTCGCGTCATTGTATGAATCCGGTTCGCAGGGAACACGATTGGCGCCCGCACAGGTCATCGAAAAGATCGCAGCGCAGAAACACTTCGACGGACACGTTGTCGAAGGGTTCAAGCACGCTTTTGCTTAAAGCTAACTAGCGGGCCATTTCTGGTTGCGCCTGCTGGGCCTGCGCTTCTTCCCACATCTTCAAGACGCGGTTGCGCAGCTCCGTGGTGAGCGACTCGTATACAGCTTCGTCTTCCGGCTTATCACCCGGGTAGATAGGCTCGCCGAAAACCACGCGAAGCTTGGTGAACCCCTGGAAGCCCTTGCCGCGTGGCCATGCTTCGTGAAATCCGGACAGTGCAATGGGCACGATTGGGACGTTCAGGTTCGCCGAGAGGATTGCCGCCCCCTTCTTGAACTTCTTCGGACTGCCGTCAATGCTCCGTTCTCCCTCAGGAAAGAGGATGAGCACCTTGCCGTGGCGTAGTCCATAAGAGCCCGCTTTCATCGCCGGCACCAGGTTTGCGTCCGGGTCGACCGGCACCAGGTTCAGCGTGTACGCAATCTTTCGCGCGATTCCGGTACCGAAGATCTCGCTTGTACCCACCGAGAACTGCCGCTTGAACACTCGCCACGGCAGCAGGCCGAGAAGCGCCGGAGCATCCAGGTAGCTCTGATGGTTAGGCGACAAAATAAACGGTCCCTGTTTTGGCAGACGTTCCTTCCCGCGCACCTGCATGCGGAAGAAGAAGACTCCGATCAGCAGGAAGACTCGCGAGATCAGGTACCAGACAATCGTGGAGACTGGATGCGGCCTCGCAATGGCTAGAATCTCGGGCTCAGTCGGATCCTCGGCCAGCATCCCTGCCCAACTCTGGCTCGATTCACGGGTACCCGTAGCCCCAATGCGCGCACGCACGGCGTCCACCAGTTCACGAACGGTATAAACCTCGGACACCACCGAGTCCTCAACGAAAGCACCGAGTTCTTTCTCCAGTGCAACCAGCAACTCGACGCGCTCCATCGAGTCGAGCCCGAGATCGAGTTCCAGGCTGTCAGAGGGGAAGATATGTTCGCGTTTCGTCTTGGCGGCCGAGCGGATAACCGGGATAGCCTGCGCCACTTCCGGAATGTCGAGCCAGTCACGATCCGCATCGGATAGATCTCGCGTAGTCGTCTGCTCACCGACGCTGGTCGATTCACCGGATCGAATTTTCTTCTCTACTTCGCGACGCTTGAGCTTACGAGTTGTTGTGCGCGGGAGGTCTTCCTGCCAGATGTCGTAGCTCAGGATTCGTTTCGTCGCGGGAAGTTGGGCCGATAGCGTTTCGATTTCAAACCGGACGATCTCTTTCGCGTTGACGATCTTGCGCTCACGGAGCACTTCAAAGTTTGGCACGATAACCCCATGCAGGCGCTCGGAAAGCGGCTCTCCCGGCTTGCCCTCCAGCCCAATCACACAGACTTCCTTAACAAAAGGACTCCGCTGAAAATGCGCTTCGATCTCTTCCGGATAAATGTTCTTGCCCGAACTGAGAACAATGATCTCCTTGGCACGGCCGGTAATAAAAAGGTTGTTCCCCTCGTCGAGATATCCCACATCACCGGTAAGCAGCCAACCGTCCTGCATCACCGCCGCAGTCGCGTCGGGCCGGTTGTAGTAACCCTTCATCACCACGCCGCCACGAACTGCAATCTCCCCCACCTCTCGACCGATCTCTGAATCGAGCTGCGGGTTGACGATCTTCACTTCCACTCCGTACATCGGTTGTCCGACCGACCCGATGACGTTGTTATTCGGGCGTGTAACTGTCGCGGCACCGCTCGTTTCCGTAAGGCCGTACGCGTTCAGGATGGTGTAGCCCATCGCGTAGAAGTCGCGTCCCACCTGTGGATCCAGGCGTGAGCCGCCGGTGATCAGGTAACGCATCTTCGAGCCGAGCATCTGGTGCACTTTTCCGAACAGCACCGGACCGATGTTGATGCCGAGCTTCCGCAGGAGTGAACTCGTCTTCAGCATCATGCCGAAGGCTTTTTCGGTAAGTCGTCCGCGGGCGCTTACCTCCTTCATGATGCGTCCGTGAATGAGGTAGAAGAACTGGGGCACACAGCAGAAGATCGTGATCCCGCGTTCCCGCAGGGCCTTCATCAGTTCGGTAGTGTTCAGCGCCTCGAGAAAGACAACGCGGGCGCCGGTGACGAGTGGCAGCAGCAGGTTCGCCATTTGTGCCAATGCGTGAAATAGCGGCAGGATACCCAGCAGTGCGTCAGACGGCCCAAGATCCGTCACCAGGCGAAACGCACCTTCGGCTTCGGCGGCGATGCTTCCGTGCGTCAGCATCACTCCCTTTGGATCACTGGTCGTGCCTGAGGTGTACAGGATCGCCGCCATGTCATCGAAGCCAAGGTCAACGTAACGGAAATCACCGGGGCCTTGCTGCTGCATGGCGTCGAAGTTCGGACGTTCTTCGCCGTCGATGCGCTGGGTGAGCAGCAGATTCACCGGTGCCTTCTTCAGCGCCTCCTTGGCGGTCGGCAAGTGCTTTGCATCGACGAATAGAAAATCCGCCCCACTGTCGAGCAGCAGCTTGGCAACTTGGTCGGAAGTAAATGCTGTGTCAAAGGGAACCGCCACCGCTCCAGCCGCGAGAATGCCGAGGTACGTGGCCACCCATCGGGGACCATTGTTCGCAAGAATCGCGCAGCGCGTTCCGCGCGGCACACCCTGCGAGAGCAGCCAATTGCCGACCGAATCAGACATCCGGCGCATGTCGGCATATGTGTACCGCTCCAGTTCGCCTGATTCCTTCTGGAATTCCACGGCAACAATGGACGGGAACTGCTCAACGGACTGCAGAAATCTGGAGTAGAAATTAGCCATTCTCGGATAGGTGAATATACCCGAAAACCACGCGACAGAAAACGCAAGACAACGTGAACTGCCATTCGCTCGGTCTCTTCGATTTGCATCTCATTGACCCTAGGAGAAGCAAATGCAGACAGCCCACGAACTATTCCTGCACGAATTGAGTGACATGCTTGACGCCGAGCGCAACATCCTTGAGGCGCTTGAGGAACAGGCGAACGAGTGCAGCCGTCCCGACCTGCAGAAAGCGTTTGAGTCGCACCGTCAGCAGACAGAAAAGCAGGTGGAGCGCCTTGAGCAGGCGTTCGAGAGCCTTGAGGAAGATCCGGAAGAAACGGAATGTAAGGGCATCCAGGGCCTCATCGCCGAGCACGACTCCTTCAAGGAAGAAGATCCATCCGAGGACCTGATGGACATTTTCAACGTTGGTGCCGCATGTAAGGTCGAGCACTACGAAATCGCCGCTTACACCAGTCTGATCAATTTGGCCCAGCAAATGGGTCACAACAAGGCAGTAAAACTCCTGAACCAGAACCTGAAGGAAGAGCAGCAGACATTGAAGAAGATGGAAACCTTCCTGAAGAAGATGAAGCCCGAGCGCCTGATGGAAGAAATGGAAGACGAAGAGATGGAGGAAACCGAGGAGATGGAGTCGCCGCGGAAACCAGGATCGGCACGGAAAGCTGGAACCAGCCGTGGGCGATCTCGTCGAGCCGCCTAGGACTGCACCGGACCACCGGCACCGGTCCGGTGGTCCCATTCTTAGCACACGAATCGGTGATGGAAGTCATGGCATACCAGTTGGCGTTATGATTTCGTCTGTGCGAATACTCCCTCGGCCCTGAAAGTCCTGTCCGAATCCGCCGGCAGGGAAGGAGGGCACATGCAGCTCGATCTCACTGAGCAGGAACTCCGAACGTTGATTTATGTCCTCGAAGAACGTCTGCGGGGACTGAGAACCGAAATCAGCCACACCTCTACCTACGAGTTCAAGACCTTGCTAAAGGAACACGAACGCGTGCTGCAATGCCTGCACGACAAACTCGTGACCATCGAGTCCATGCGCGCGGCCTGAACTTCCGCGGGAGCTCTTCGCTCCCGCACTCTTCATCATTTAGACTTCTGGATTCATACCCAGGAGTTCTTCATGTATTCCCGTACAGAAACAAAATCCCAGGTGTCGGAAGCGGCAAAGCCATTTGTAGCCGTTGATTTGCGCAGTGACACCGTTACCAGGCCGACACCGGAAATGCGCAAGGCAATGTTTGAAGCCGAAGTCGGCGACGACGTTTACGGCGAGGACCCGACGATCAATCGGCTGGAGCAGCGCGCAGCAGAGATCTTCGGGCGCGAGGCTGCCATCTTCGTCCCAACTGGCACCATGGGGAACCAGATCGCTATCAAGATTCATACCCGTCCGGGACAGGAGATCATTTGCGAGGAGCGCGGCCATATCTTCAACTACGAAATGGCCACCCTGGCGAGTTTCTCCGGATGCATGGTTCGTCCCATCGCCGCGGAAGGCGGCATTCTGCATTGGGACCAGGTGAAAAAGAAGATTTCCGGCAAGACTTACTATCTTGCTCAGACGGGGCTGGTGTCGCTCGAAAACACGCACAACATGGCCGGAGGAACCGTGTACCCGACCAATGTAGCGGAAGAGATCTGCGACGGCGCCCACGAGCAGGGACTCCCTGTACACCTCGATGGAGCGCGCATCTTCAACGCCGCCACGGCCCTCGGGAAGCCGGTCGCGGACATTACGAGAAAGTTCGACTCGGTTATGTTCTGCCTGTCGAAAGGGCTTGGAGCTCCGGTCGGATCCATGCTGGTTGGAAGCAGGCAACTCATTGACCAGGCGCGGAAATACCGCAAGGCTCTCGGAGGAGGAATGAGACAGGCCGGAATTCTGGCCGCCGCTGGTCTGATCGCGCTCGAGAAGATGCCCGCCCGACTGCATGAGGATCACGCGAATGCCAAGTTCATGGCAGCAGAACTGGCAAAAATCCCCGGACTCAAGATCGACCCGGCAACGGTGCAGACCAACATCCTGATTGTGGACATCAGCGGCACCGGAATCGACGCAACCGAGTTCACGAAAAGGCTGGCCGAAATGGGCCTGCTGATCGGTTCTGTGAACAATGAGGTCGTACGTTTCGTATCACATATGGACGTCGATCGCGCCGCTTGCGAACGAGCCGTACAGATAGTGAAAGAGGTTGTGAGAGTATGAAGCATTTCGAGTACGAAGCCATTGCGCGCTGCAAACCTCAGCACGTATGGCAGGTCTTCTCCGACATGGATCGCTGGTCGGAGTGGAACCCGGTTGTCGGCAAGTCGCACTGGCTCACTGGCGCGCCGTGGAAGCCAGGCAGCACCTTCTTCATGGAGATCCTTCAACCGAAGAAGATCATTTTTAGGCCGATGATCCAGGAGATCCTCATCCCCATTCGCGTCTCCTGGACGGGCAAGGCTCCCGGTTTTGCTGGAACACACGGCCATGAATTTATCCTGATGCCTGATGGCACTACTCGCGTAAGGACCTGGGAGGACGTGTCCGGATTTCTCACCTTGTTCATCGGCAAGCGCATGCACCGCCAGATGATGGACATGTACGCCGCATGGATCAATGCACTCTGTCGCGAAGGTGAAAAACTCGCTGCTGCCCAGTTGGCCAAAGCATCTCAATTGCCATGAAAGTCGTCATCCGCCGCTGTTTCTTTTGACACGACATCCGAACCCAGGCCGTGCGCCTGAAAAGCGAACTGGAACGCGAACTTCGCATGCCGATTACGCTCAAAATGGGTGGCCCGGGAACCCTCAACGTCTACGTCAACGGCCAGCAAATCTATTCGTATCAGCGGACAAAACGCCTGCCGCGTCCCGATGAGCTCCTCGCCGCCATTCGCTCCCTCCAATGACCGCCGGACTATTACTACCGTCATAAGCACTTGTTTGAGGCACCCAAAGTTTGTGTTATATCTAAATGTTCGGTGTGGGTGGCGCCCGCCTCTGTCGGCGTATGAATAATCCTGTTCGGCCCCCCGGCCCTATATCGCACTCGTGGAGGAAGTTTTGGATTTCGAATTCACGCATGAGCAACAGGACCTGCGCAGGACGGTCCGCGAATTCGCCGAGAAGGAAATCAGGCCCAATGTAATGGCCTGGGACGAAGCCTCGCAGTTCCCAATGGAGACCATCAAGGAACTCGGTCGCCTTGGATTGCTGGGAACGATTTTCCCGACCGAACTGAACGGCGCCGGAATGGGCTACGTCGAGTACGTAATTGCTATCGAAGAGCTTTCGCGCGTAGACGGATCGGTCGGCATCATCGTCGCGGCTCACACGTCGCTCTGCTCGAACCACATCTATGTCGCTGGCAATGAGGCACAACGGAAGAAGTACATCCCGAAGCTCGCAACTGGCGAATGGATCGGCGCGTGGGGCTTGACCGAACCCGGCTCCGGATCGGACGCAGGTGGCGCGCGCTGCTCGGCTGTGCGAAAAGGCGACAAGTGGGTTCTGAACGGCACAAAGACCTTCATCACCAACGGTCACTATGCCGACGCCATGGTCGTCATCGCCGTGACTGACAAGACAGCGCACACTCACGGTCTCTCGGCCTTTGTCGTTGAGAAGGGCACAAAGGGCTTCCGCCCGGGCAAGAAGGAAAACAAACTCGGCCTGCGCGCCAGCGACACCTCGGAGATGATCTTCGAGGACTGCGAAATTCCCGCCGAGAACCTGCTTGGTCAAGAAGGTAACGGTTTCATCGACGCCATGCGTGTCCTCGACGGTGGACGCATCTCTATCGCTGCCCTCGGACTCGGCATGGCGCAGGGCGCCTACGAGTCGGCGTTGAAGTATTCGAAGCAGCGCAAGCAGTTCGGAAAAGCCATCAGCGAGTTCCAGGCGATTCAGTGGAAACTCGCCGATCTTGCGACCGAGATCGACGCCGCCCGCCTGCTCACGAACCGCGCCGCCTGGATGAAAGACAGCGGCATGAAGACCACGCTGGAATCGTCGATGGCGAAGCTTTACACCAGCGAGGTCGCCGTGAAGGCCGCAAACGAAGCGGTCCAGATCCACGGCGGATACGGCTTCATCAAGGACTATCCGGCCGAGAAGTTCTACCGCGATGTCAAGCTGTGTACCATCGGCGAAGGCACCAGCGAGATCCAAAGGTTGGTGATCGCGCGCCAGATACTGAAGAATTAACGTTCGAAATTATGAGGGACGGTCACTCGACCGTCCCTCTTCTGTCTATTACGGATACGCTTGCAGGCTCCTGTCCACTGTCCCATTCGTCGGTTGCTCCGGTAGCGGCGGAGGCACCAACAGCCTGGGCGAGGTGAAGTCGAAGAACTCCATCATGTCGTCGGCTTGCGCATCGCGTTGCGTCAGTGGCGTAAGACCGAAGCGCGTCTGGATGAACTTCAGGATCGACGTGAACTCACGGTTCGTGTGAGAAACGTAGTTCGGCTTCACCCACGGTGATACCACCATCAGGGGTACACGGAATCCGCTGTACGTGAAGTTGTCCCACTCGCCGATGTCGCCCGTTTCCAGAATTGGTGCTTTCCCGTCCGGATTCACCACGGGATACGGCGGCACATGATCGTACAGTCCACCGCCTTCATCATGTGTGAGGAAGAACACCGAGTACGGCCATGCCTTGCTGTTCATCAACGCGTCGATCAGCTTTTTCGAGAGCGCTACTCCTTCCTGGATGTTATTTCCCGTGTGTTCGTCCAGGCGCAACTTCGCCGCATGCTGAATGAAGACGACCTGCGGTAGGTCTTCATTCGCCGTAGGACTTGCCAGAATTTCGTAATACTTCGAGATTGGGAAAACACGATCCATGTAGCGGTCCCAATCGCACGCGCCTCCGCACGTGTAGTAGCCGAGGAAGACGCTGTCGTCCTGGTAGAAGTAGAGCCACGAAATGCCGGCTTCTGAAAGCTTCCGGAAAATCGTGGGTGCCGATACCGGGAACGGATCTTCCGGGTTATTCATGCCGCCCGAAGTCGCCGAGAACAGGAAAGCGCGATTGACCAGCGTCCCCGACATTGCCGACGAAAAGAACCGATCACTGGTTGCGAACTGCGTCGCCAATTCGTAGTAGTAGGGGATATCGCGCTGGTCGTAATAGCCCATCGTGCGTGTGCACTCAGGGTCAGTGTCGACATAGATGGAGCATCGCTGCTGCATCATCCAGTTATCCATCGCGAATTCGCCGTTCGCCTGCCGATTCACATAGAAGTGGCTTTCATTCCATGACGGACTCATCACATCCGTCTCAACCGTTCTTTGGTGGAACGGATACACCGTTCGTCCGCTCACAGTTTTAAGTGCACGGGTCAGGTCAAGGCCGTCGATTTCCGCCGGTAGACCTTTCGCTTGCCGATATGGACCAAGCACGCCGAAGTAGTTATCGAACGAGCGGTTTTCCTGCATGAAGAAAATCACGTGCTTGATGTTTTCCATGCCAGCCGACGAAGAGAGTACGTTTACCGTTACGCTTGAGGTGCTGGTGTTTCCGTTCACCCCGGTCGCCGTCGCGACATAAGTAGTGGTAGCCGTCGGGGCGAGTTCTACGCTTCCGGACAAACCGACAGCACCGGGTTGCGGCTCCAACTTCACCGAGTTCGCGTTCTGCGAGACCCAGGTAAGCGTTACCTTTTCGCCGGGAGCCAGGGTGGTCTTGTTTGCCGTCAGGGAAATCGCCAGTTCGTTGGAGCCGGCCACGGTCACCGTCGCACTCGCTGTTTGCGTTCCTCTCGGTCCAGTGCCGGTCGCCTTATAGGTGGTTGTCTGCGTGGGTGTTACCCTGACCGACCCGGTGCCCGGCGTCACAGTCCCCACACCGTTGTCGATCGAAAGTTGGGTGATTCCGGTGCTGCTCCAGCGCAGCGTCGATCCGCCGCCCGGAAGCGTAGTCGTCGGGTCGGCCTCCAATGTCAATGACTGGTTTGCCGCTCCCACCTCCACTCGCACCTCCTTAGTGGCCGTTCCCCGCGGCCCCTGCGCAGTCATCGTGTAGACCGTCGTTGTCTGCAAAACCAGGGTGCGCGAGCCTGAGCGAGGAAGGGCGGATCCGTCATCCGATTCATTCAGGTTCGGCGAGACACTGATCGAAGTTGCGTTGAGTACGTTCCAGGTGAGCGTGGTGAATTCACCCTCGGAAATGGAAGTTGGACTGGCGGTGAAAGAAATTGTGGGCGGTCCGTCGGAGATCTTGATAAGGCCTCCGGAAGAGGAGCCGCAGCCTGCGAGAAATAGAGAAACAGTCAGAACGAGGAGCAATAACCAATAGGGGCGGGCAAGGGACATGTATGAAATCCGGTACTGAAATCGAACTTCCAACCAGAGAAGTTCCTTAGACTAGGAGCGCAACTTCGCTTCGTATGTTGCCGCTTGTCTCTGCGCTTTCCCGATTTGGGACGACTGCCGCCCGGTGCGGGTGAACAACCGATCTTTGCTAAACTACCTAGTCCTTCATCGTGACCGCGCAAATCCAATCTCTTGTTGACGAACTGCGCTCCGGAAGTCCACGTGCGCTCGCTCGTGCCATCACAGCGGTGGAGAACCGTGCCCCATACTCGGCCGAGCTGTTGAAAACACTTTTTCCGTACACCGGACACGCCCGCGTCATTGGACTTACAGGTGCACCCGGCGCCGGCAAGAGCACGCTCGTCGACCAACTCGCGCGCGAATATCGCAAGCAGGGCAAGACCGTCGGCATCATTGCCGTGGACCCGACAAGTCCATACACCGGCGGCGCGATTCTTGGCGACCGTATCCGAATGGGTTCTCATTACGCGGATCCCGGTATCTACATCCGTTCAATGGCGACTCGCGGATCTCTCGGCGGTCTCGCTCGTACCACCGCCGATGTAGCTTCTGTCATGGACGCCTCTGGTCGCGACGTCATCCTCATAGAGACAGTCGGCGTCGGACAGGACGAAGTCGATATCGTGCGCCTTGCCGAGGTCACGGTTGTCATTCTCGTTCCCGGCATGGGCGACGACGTGCAGACGATCAAGGCCGGCATCATGGAGATCGCTGACGTGTTCGTCATCAATAAGAGCGATCGCGATGGCGCCGAGCGCGTCGAACGCGAAATCCGTTCCATGCAATCGCTTTCTGTTCGCAAAGACGAGTGGGTGCCGCCCGTGGTGAAAACCGTCGCCAGCGACGGCACAGGCATCAGCGAACTGGCTACCGCCATCGGCAGCTACCAGGAATTCCTCGGCAAAAGCGACTTGGGAAGGAAGAAGAGCATCGAAAACTGGCGCGAGCGCCTGATCGAGATGCTTCGCGACACGCTGCTTCAACGCGTGCTGAAAGAGCAGGATGGACGCGTGGATACTTATGCCGCGGAGATCGCGGAACATAAGCGTGACCCATACTCTCTGATCGAGGAACTGGTTAACAAAGGCTAACAGCCTTCAGGAGTACCGATGAGCTACAGCATCGACCATCTCGGTATTGCCGTAAAGTCCCTGGCACAGGCGCGTAAGTTCTACGAGAACCTTGGGCTGGAGATCCACGGCGAAGAAACCGTCGAATCCGAGAAGGTCAAGGTGGCCATGGTGACCGTCGGCGAGAGCCGCATCGAACTTCTCGAGCCCACTTCCGATGATTCCACCATCGCCAAGTTCATGGCCAAGCGTGGCGAAGGGATGCACCACGTCGCGCTGCACGTCGACAATCTTCAGGCAGCGGTCGACAGACTGAAAGCTTCCGGCGCTCGCCTCATCAATGAGGAAATCAAGATCGGCGCCGGCGGACATCTATACGTCTTCGTTCACCCTCAATCCACGGGCGGAGTGCTCCTTGAACTTGTGCAAGACGCTCCGGTCGGTGTGGGCTAATGCTGCTGCTGGCCGTTGACACCTCGGGAAGGCAGGGTAGCCTCGCGCTCGTGCGCGCGGAATCTTCGCGCTTTGACATACTCTCGCTGCTGCCGCTTGAAGGGCGCATGTATTCGGCTCAGTTGGTCCCTGCGCTTCAGGAAGCTCTTCAGCAAGCCAGCTTGCGGAAAACCGATCTTGATGCCTTCGTGGTCGCCTCCGGTCCGGGTTCGTTCACAGGACTTCGTGTGGGCCTCTCTACGATCAAAGCCTTCGCGGAGGTGTTTCAGAAGCCCATAGCGGCCGTCTCGGTCCTCGAAGCTGCCGCACGAGTCACCAAAGTTGACGGCCCTGTGCTTGTCGCGATGGATGCTGGTCGCAAACAAGCCTTCGTAGGGGAATATGGGGCTGGTGACCCAAAGGAATCACTGCTGGGTTGGGACGAGTTCTTCGGCATCATCAGGAATTCCACAACAAAAGCCTATTCTCCGGATGCCCCTATCAGGGCTGCAGCCGCATCTCAGAATGTAGTGATCCAGGAAATCCCAAACCCGCACGCCGACACGTTTGCGCGTATCGGCTACGAGAAGCTCTTGGCCGGCGTCACTGTTGCCGCTGATCTGCTGGAAGCCAACTACCTTCGCGCCTCGGACGCCGAACTGTTTTCTCTTCCGAAACTGATCGGATGAAGATACGTCGAGCTGTTCGGACAGATGTGCCGGCCATCCACGAGATAGCAACCGCGTGTCCCACCTCGGCACATTGGCCGGAAGATGAATACGTTCAGGCTCTGGAAAACATCGCCGCCCGGCGTACCGTCCTTGTCGCCGAAGACGATGAACGCGTGCTCGGGTTCGCGGTCGCACGCTCCATAGATCACGAATGGGAACTCGAGAATGTCGCGGTTGTTCCTGACAGGCAAAAGAAGGGAATCGGTCAGGCGCTTATGCACGTGCTGGTTGACCTGGCACAACGCTGCGGGGCCGAGGCAATCCACTTAGAGGTGAGGGAATCCAATTCTTACGCCCGAACTCTCTACGAGCGTTGCGGATTTCAACAGTTAGCGGTGCGAAAAAACTACTATTCGGGACCCGAAGAGAACGCCGTTTTGTACCGGTATTTGTGCACTCCGGAGCTGCTCGAAAAGCATTGAAGGGTGCTCTGGAAGGTGGTACCTTAAAACCCCTTGTAGTTCGGAGGTAGGCCTGAATGGCTTCTGTTGCACGTGAACAATTAATCGCCCAAAACGAAGATTTTCGCCGGTTGGCAACTGAACACCAACAGTACTCCCAACGCCTCGAAAGCCTGATCAATAAGCGGTATCTCTCCGAAGACGAAAAATTAGAGGAAGTGAGATTGAAGAAGCTGAAACTTCGTCTGAAAGACGAAATGGAGCGGATCGAACAGCAGTATCGTCGCGATCATCAGGTCGCGTAATTCAATCGTTTGAGAGTTTTTTCTCGCCTGCGCATTTGGCGGCGGAGGCGTAAAGCAAAGTGCGTCCTCCGCCATCGCCTTCTTCCCGAATCATCGTTCGCCAATGATCGTCCAACGCCGCAGCCTCGCGGCCTATATAATTCCAAAGACTCATGGTTCGCGATGGCATCTATTACGGTCTAGCAGCGCTTATTCTCGCTGTTCTGCTGGGAGCGCTTACGGTTCCGGCCGTAGCGATCCTTCCGCTGTTGCTTGGGGCATTTTTCCTTTGGTTCTTCCGCGACCCGGAGCGCAGCATTCCGACCGCTCCCGGCGCCATCGTTTCCCCGGCTGATGGCAAGGTCACGAGCGTCGGAATAACTGAAGTCAACGGTGTGCGGGTGAACCGTATCAGCATCTTCCTGAACGTCTTCAACGTGCACGTAAACCGGACTCCGATCGGCGGATTGATTCGACATGTTGAGTATCGGAAAGGCAAATTTGCGAATGCCATGGGCGATGCCACGTCCGATCAGAACGAACAAAATATCGTGACGGTCGAAGGCGAAGGCCAGACGGTCATTTTCAAGCAGATTGCTGGGTTGATCGCGCGCCGCATCGTCTTCACCAAACGAGTCGGAGATCGCGTTACGCGCGGGGAACGCATCGGCTTGATCAAGTTCGGGTCACGCTGCGATGTAGTTTTTTCCGCTGAAGCGGATATCAAGGTCAAGATTGGCGACCATGTGAAGGGTGGATCGAGTGTGTTGGCCATCGCGCCAGTCGCAGGTACGCGGCCGGAAACCGAAGCTGTCAGCAGCACGGAGCGCGCATGAGCGATCATCCCATGCGCCGTGCCACGGATTTCAAGAACAGCAAGCGCCTTCGCAAAGGCATTTACATCCTGCCGTCGCTGGCAACCACCTTCAATATTGCTTTCGGCTACTACGCCCTCTACCACACGTTTCTGGGGTCGCTTGCCGAGTCCTGGCATTACGACAACGCGGCCAAGGCAATCGGATTCGCCATCTTGTTCGATGGGCTCGACGGCCGCATCGCCCGGATGACGAACACGACCACAGACTTCGGCCGTGAACTGGATTCTCTTGCGGATGCCATCACGTTTGGCGTAGCTCCTTCAATTCTGGCGTGGGTCTGGGGTTTCCGGCAGTTGGGACAACTCGGCGGGCACGACTTTCTCGATCGTATTGTCCAGTTCGGAGCTATTGCGACATTTGCATTCCTGGTTGCGGGCGTCAGTCGGTTGGCGCGGTTCAACATCCAGACGAACCCCCAGCCTTGGAATCCCGGGCGACCTGGCAAGAAATATTTTGTGGGAATGCCGATTCCCGCTGGCGCAGGTGTGGTCGCTGCCACGGTGCACTTCTTTGGCGATCCGCTTACGAACTGGTGGATGGCGCTTGCCTGGGGGGTGCTGGTCCTATGTGCCGGACTGCTCATGGTGAGCACCTGGCGGTTCTACAGCTTCAAGGACCTGGATTTCCGTAGTCGGCGTCCCTTCCGTTTGGTGATCATCATTGCCATCGTTATCGCGATGATCTGGTATTTCTCGCACGTCACGCTCTTTGTGATCGCCCTCGTTTACATGCTGTCGGGCGTCATCATGGGGATGCGGTATCTGTTTCATGGCCGTCGGCAGCAGGCGGAGTTGAAGGAGGCGGCGGAATCGAAATGAACTCACGAACGACGCACGGTCCGGCTGGAGTTGGGGTACGGCTCGCAGTTGTGGGACCGAGCACGCTGAAGGGCAAGGAACTTACGGAGATTCTGCCGGAGAGCACCATGGCAGCGGCCGAAGTGCGGCTGCTCGATGACGAAGACACGCTTGGGCAGTTAGAAGCGGTCGGCGAAGAAGTAACCTTCGTTCAGGCTGTTGCCGTAGATAACTTCAATGACGCCGATGTGGTCTTCTTCACCTCCGATCCATCGTTTACGCGCCAGACTTTCCCTTTGGCGCTTCGCGCCGGAAGCGCCGTCGTGGATCTCTCGTACGGGCTGGAAGACGAGAAGTCGGCCAGTGTTCGCGCGCCTTGGCTTGACCGCGAACTGGCGGAAGGCATGCCGATGGACTTGCAGCCTGGGCCAGTGATTGTGGCACATCCTGCTTCGATCGTCCTTGGACTGCTGTTGCTGCGGTTGAGCAAGGTGGTTAAAGCGCGGACCACGGCAGTGACGGTATTCGAGCCGGCCTCTGAGCGGGGCAAGAAGGGGCTTGACGAACTCCACCAACAGACGGTGAATCTGCTGTCGTTCCAGAGCCTGCCGAAGGACGTGTACGACGCGCAGGTGGCGTTCAATCTCCTATCGCGCTTCGGCGCAGCAGCCGCTTCGAGCCTGGAGAGCACCGAGAAGAAGATAGCGGAGCACTTGCGGCGGATTGTTCGCGGCCGCGTGCCCGTGCCTTCGCTGATGCTCGTCCAGGCAGCCATCTTCCACGGACATGCGTTTTCCCTTTATCTTGAACTTGAGAAGCCAGCTTCGATGGGCGATCTGGCGCAGGCTTTAGCCGGCGAACACGTGGAGATCGTGCGGGGCGAGGAAGAATCGCCCAGCAACGTAGGCGCTGCTGGACAGGAAAGCATCATGGTGACGCTGCGCGCGGATGCGCAGAACGCCAATGGAATCTGGATCTGGGCCGCAGCTGACAATCTCCGCGTGACTGCGTTGAATGCCATCGGCTGCGCCGAACAGTTGGTCGCCAGTCGTCCAAGGGGACAAGTTCAGTGAAACTCGCCGCAGCGTTGATTCTGGCAACGGTCATTCTGACAGGCTGCGGCTATCACACGACCAGCTCGAAGCATAATGCGCTGCCGCAAGTAAAGACGCTCGCGATTCCGGCTTTCATCAACCAGACTCATTCGTATCGAGTGGAACAGGTGCTGACAACCGCGATCGTTCGCGAGTTGACCACGCGGACGCAATTCCGGATCGTCCACGAAGAAGATCCCGATGCTGACGCGACGTTGAAGGGCATTGTGGTTCAGACGCAGACTGCGCCGGTGACCTACGATTCCGCGACGGGCCGAGTTTCGACGGCTCTGGTTGCGGTGAACATGCGCGTCTCGCTGGTCGGCAAGAACGGAACCATCCTGTTCGACAACCCGAACTACGTCTTTCGCGAGCAGTACCAAATCTCGCGCGAACTCTCCAGCTTCTTCGACGAAGAGACTCCAGCGCTCGACCGTCTTGCACGCGACGTGGCGCGAAGCCTGGTCTCGAACATCCTGGAGGGCTTCTGAAGGCATTCGCCCAACCTGACCGATTCGTCTCCGAAGTCAAGGAGCGGAAACTCAAGGCAGGATATCTGTTCATTGGCGACGAGGCGTTCTTCCGGAAACGCTGCCGCGACGCGGTGCTCAGCTTCCTTGTTCCGGGAGACATGCGCGAATTCTCGCTGTACGATTTCGACCTCGCCGAAACCGAACTGGTCGAGGTCCTCGACCATGCGAGGACTCCGTCGTTGATGGCGCCGTTCCAGGTCTTCTTCATTCGCGGCGTAAAGGAGCTTTACGGGCGCGGTTCGCACGATGACGAGTTCGAGGCGATCAAGCACTACTTCGACAATCCGAATCCCGATGCATTGCTGATTTTTGTCGCCGATCACATTTCCATTCCCGCAGATCCGCGCAAGATGGACATGACCGACCGCGATCGCTACGTGCGCATCAAGGAGACGCTTGGCGAATTCTGCAACGTCGTGGAACTGGCGCGCGTGGAAGAAGGGGAAGCGGTGAAGTGGGTGAACGAACAGGCGGCGCAGGAAGGCGTAAAGATCGATGCCGATGCTGCCCGCGAACTCGTTGACGCGCTCGGCGGCGACATGATGCTTGTCTCGAACGAGCTGGAAAAACTGGTGCTGTTCGTCGGCGAGAAAAAGCGCATCACGCTCGGCGACGTCGAGACGATGGTGCTGGCGGCGAAGCAGCGGTCGCTCTATGAGCTTACCGACGCTATCTCGGCGAAAGATCGCGTTAAGGCGCTCGAAATTTTGGACGCGATTCTTTCCTCGGGCGATGGCGAAGAAGCTGCAATCGGCCATCTGTACATGCTGGCGAAAACGTTCCGCCAGATGCTGGTGATCTTCGAACGCAAGGTCCGCGATTCCCGCATGTTGTGGCAGGCACTGTGGCAAGGGTTCCGGGTGCCACCGTTTGCCGCGGAAGACATCATCCGCCAGGCGAGACGTTACCAGTCGCGCCGCGAACTGACGCGAGCGTTGCGGCTAATCGCGCGGGCCGACCTGGCGCTCCGGTCGAATCCTCCGAGCAAGCGCATGGTGCTGGAAAACCTGGTGCTGGACCTTGCCTCGGAGAAGAGAGCCGCGGACAAACCAGCCTATTTACAGCAAGAGCTGCTGGTTTAGCAGGGAATCTGTAATCGGGAAATCAGTAATCTTTAAGCTGAAACCCTCTACGGCAATGGCTCTCGCCTGACC